>JAJPYQ010000082.1:0-41019 GCA_021204865.1 Prevotellaceae bacterium
GTATAATGGGGGGGGGGCGTAAGCCTTGCGCAAAGGTTAGCATTTTCAGCGGGTTCGTTCTCCATAAGCCTTTTGATAGCGAGCCTGTTGCCGTTGGCTTAGGCGACAACGCAAGGACTTCCGTACCTTTATCTTCCTTCGTAAAATCCTCACGCCTTTGTCTCGGAGGCGGAACTAAGCGCCCTGCGAAGAGAAAGTCAGGAGGCACTCTCATCAATCCTTCATTCCCCAGCGATTCTTTCCTTACTAATAAGGGGGATAGTCAGGAGAAGAATGTGGTTAGTCCAACGCCTCAACCCGTTCGTGGCGACTATATGCATGAAGGCTTGGACAAAAGCGTGAGAAGATACGCCGCGCTCTTCGCACTCTTCTTCCTTCTGTGTCAGTTCTCTTTTGCCCAGACGGGAATGGTCAGGGTAAATTGTAAGGACGGTACGTTTATAGTCGGTCAGCTGAAGCAAATGGATGTCACGTCCTCCGTAATCATCAGCGTCGCTGGCATTGATACTTCTATCCCGATGGAAAACGTGCAGTCTGTTGAGCCGTATGGGACGGAAGCAAAGGGTGCGGCCTCTGCATCGGATGATAAGATGCCGATGGCAGCAGTGCCAGTAGTGGGACCTTTGTCCAATCGATATGCCGACTACAGCATAATAGACACATCAACTAAGTATCCTGAGATGTTTACAGTTGAAGTTGGTGGTCAGCAGCTTACTATGGTGCTTGTTCGCGGCGGTGTCTTCAATATGGGCTATGATGACTGGAAGAGTAGACAGATGAAAAGCGAGCCAGTGCACCAAGTGGAGCTATCCTCTTTCTATGTCAGCGACGACTTCGTGAACCTTTCTGCAGCTAATGAGGTATTGGCAAGTGCGAGGGACAGCCTGAACGGAGTAGATGCTGGCGCAAAATACACTTGCTGTTGGCAAGCGGCCAAGGCATTGGTAGACGCTATAGCCTCGGGGCAGAATGCACCTTACAGGCTTGTTACAGAGTCAGAGTGGGAGTATGCTGCCATTCTTCCTGTCCAAACTGTCGTTTTTCGCAAGACTCAAAATTACACTCAGTTGTCGAGACCAGTTGAACGAAACTATTACGACTACGATGATAATGTGAATGGATCACGCCGCAGGCAGAAAGTATTGGCGGAATGGTGCTATGATGCCTACGATGATTACCGAGAAGTGTGGACAAAGAATCCAATGGGTCCGAATTTACCCAGCAACAAACCTCATGCAGCCCGCATATATGATTTCTCCTCTAATCAGAAGTGGAAGCGGCTTAAGATGGGAGAGGATAAGGAATGTTTCGTACGTCTTGCTATTAGCGCAGACCAAGTTTCTAACCTTAATAGATGAAAGCATGAGCGAGAGAAGAGTAGTGATAACAGGAATGGGGATATGGTCCTGCCTGGGGTGTGATGTAGAGACGGTGCGGCAGTCGCTCTATGAGGGGCGTTCCGGAATTGGCATTCAGCCAGAGAGACTGACATACGGCTATCGCTCTGGGCTAACGGGAATAGTTCCCCAGCCCGTCATCACTAAGGCAATGCTTGACCGCCACACTCGTGCGGGTATGTCGGAAGAGGCGCAATACGCTTATATGGCTTCAAGTCAGGCATTCGCTCAGGCGGGCATTGACGATGAGTACTTGAGGCGGAACGAGGTGGGCTGCATCTTCGGCAACGACTCTTCCGCCAAGCCAGTGATAGAGGCGGCAAAGATAATGGACGAGAAGCACGACTCGGCGATGTTGGGGTACGGCTACATATTCCAGGCGATGAACTCCACTGTGAATATGAACCTGAGCACAATCTTCCACTTGCGGGGTGTGAACTTTACTATTAGTGCGGCTTGTGCAAGCGGCAGTCATTCCATAGGTCTCGGCTATATGCTCATAAAGCAAGGCTTGCAGGACGTTGTGCTTTGCGGCGGTGCGCAGGAGACAAACTATTATTCGATGGCTTCGTTCGATGCATTGGGGGCTTTCTCGGTGCGTATGGATGAGCCGACAAAAGCAAGCCGTCCTTTCGACAAAGACAGAGACGGGCTTGTGCCAAGCGGAGGTGCGGCTGCCTTGCTTGTTGAGGACTATGAGCACGCACTCGCCCGTGGTGCCAATATACTCTGTGAGGTGTGCGGCTATGGTTTTTCGAGCAATGGCGGAGGCATTTCTGAGCCAAGTGATGATGGTAGTGTCACTGCAATGAGCAGAGCCATACGGACTGCCGGCATAAAGCTGGACGATATTGACTATATCAGTGCTCATGCCACGTCAACTCATCAGGGTGATATGTACGAGGCTATAGCCTTGGGCAGGCTTTTTGCGGGGCAGAGGGCTCTTATCAGCTCAACGAAGGGGATGACGGGTCACGAGTGTTGGATGGCTGGGGCAAGCGAGATAGTTTATTCCATCATAATGATGCAGAACAACTTTGTCGCCCCGAACCTGAACTTTGAGAACCCCGACGAGTATTCTGAGAAATTAAACATCACCCCTAAGACTGTGGAGACAGAGGTGAATACCGTGCTAAGCAACTCCTTCGGCTTCGGGGGCACTAACTCCGCACTTGTGATACGGAAAATGCAAGATAATCATACTGAATATAAAAGTCTATGAAGAAAGTCATTGTTACTTATTGTATTTTATTTACGTGCGTAGCGGCATTTGCAAGCAACCCTTACAAAGTATTAACAGGAAAGGAAAATCTCAAGAGTATCTCCAAAGAGAGTGTCCCCATACTTCTTGTGATAGATTGGTCGGAGACGAAGTATGACGGAGATAAAGAAGTTACTGAAGAGTGGGGAGACGATTATGATTTTATTATCAACGATTGTGCGAAAAGTTTTATAGCTGGCTATAATGAGAAGTCAAAAGGACCTAAAGTGATGAGCACAGTCGAAGATGCCAAATATAAATTTCTCATCACTGTTGAGAATGTAGATCGTTTTTTCGATCCTATGGAATTTGTCCCTGGCTTTAAAGCTAAAGTATGGGCTGACGTAAAACTGATAGAGGTTGATTCGGAGGATATAGTAGCCGAAATACTTATTGACGAAGCTGATGAAGGTAGAGATTTCGTGGCAAATGAATGTTTTGGCAAGAATTTCTATGAGATAGGAAAGAAAATGGCTAAGATGAAATAACAAGATTAGTTATGAGAAAGTTATCAGTTGCTTTATATGTTGTACTCATCTGTGGTGTGGCTTTTGCGGGTAATCCTTGCAAGGTGTTGTCTGGTGAAGAAAAGCTGGAAAGTATATTAGGAGAAAAAGTGTTTATGTCGTTAGAGATCGACTGGGCGGAAACTCTGTACGACAATAGAGGAGAAGCAAAGCCAGTGTTGGGTGAAGATTACGACTTTATCGTTAACGACTGTGAGAGGAGCTTCATAACAGGCTTTAACGAGAAGTCTAACGGTCCAAAGTTCTTGCAAACCTCTTCAGACGTTAAATACAAATGCGTGTTCAAAGTAACCAATGTGAACCGTATAGCCCGTTCTCCAGGCTATGCCACCAAGCATGTCGCTCAGGTGTGGGGTAGCGTGAAGATTGTGGATTTGTCGACTGGAGAGACGTTGGTGTCTATAAGCATTGACGGTGCGAAAGGAGATAGGGACCTTTATGCCAGAGAATGCTACGGCAAGACATTTTATGAAATAGGGAAGACAATAGGCAATTTTTAATCAACAATTATTAATCATTAAGCAATTAGAGTTATGAGAAGATTATTTTATTTGGCTTCGTTGGCTTTAATGCCAATGCTTGCAATTGCAGGTGACAAAGCTACTGTTTTGTCTGGAAGTGCGAAGTTTATCGTTGAGGAGGCAAGCACAGCCACTATGGAGTTTGATTTCTCAAATGCAGTTGTTGAGGAAGAAAAGACGATAGATGAGTACCTCACTGGACGTGGCGAAGACTTTGTCAGAGATTGGCCACAAGTGCAGTCGGATGTTGTCGATTACACTGCTGTGATCTTCAACAAGAAGAACAAGAATGGCATGCAGATCGTGAATGGCGGAACTGTACAATATAAAATAGTGGTTCATGTGACCGCAATAGATTTTGGTAGCACAGCAAGTGCTATTGTTAATTCTGTCGTCGGTTTTGGAGGACCCAAGAAAGGCGGTGCCTCAATGTCGGGAATAATAGAAGTTCTTGATGCATCCACTAATCAGTCACTGTGCCAAGTTCAGATAAATAACATTAAAGGAATGGGGACATGGACTGGTGAGACAGGCAGACTCAAAGCTTTGATGAAACCTATGACGAACAAGTTCCTCGCAGCAGCGAAGAAGTCATAAGGAGCGAACGGACATAGACAGAAATAGTATGCGACTGTTTCCTGCACTAAAGAAAGCTTACTGTGAAGACAAGCTGTCAGCCCTTGAGGCGCAGCGTTTCGCAGAGCTCATAGCGTGGGGACCGGCATTGTTTCAAGCGTCACGCCTGATGGTCAAGTTCGGCATACTTGAGTTGATAAACAACTCCAAGGAAGGGATGACCCGTGAGGATATATGCAAAGAGACAAAGTTGTCGGACTATGCGGTGAAGTGCCTATTGGAAGCTTCGTTGTGCATTGGCACCATATTGGTGGACACAGAAACAGATCGTTATACCGTCTCCAAGGTGGGGTGGTTCTTGCTGAACGACCCTGCCACAAGAGTGAACCTTGACTTTAATCACGACGTTAACTACGAAGGATGGTTCCGCCTTGAGGAATCGTTGCTCAACGGCAAGCCAGAAGGATTAAGGCATTTCGGCCCATGGCCTACAGTGTACGAAGGCTTATCAACTCTCCCGCCCAAGGTGCGGGAGAGTTGGTTCGCCTTTGATCATTTTTATAGCGATTCCGCCTTCCCAGCTGCCTTAAGCATCGTGTTTGACCGCAGGAAAGGCGTGCATTCTCTCTATGATATTGGCGGCAACACAGGCAAGTGGGCATTGCAATGTGTGGCTTATAGCGAAAGCGTAAGAGTGACAGTTGTGGATTTGCCCCAACAAATTGAGATGATGAGGCGAAACGTTGCAGGAAAGATAGGAGCTGACAGAATAGAAGGCTACGGAATTAACCTGCTTGACCCCTCTTCCATATTGCCCACAAGGGAAGAAGGCGTTGATGTCGTGTGGATGAGCCAGTTCCTGGACTGTTTCAGTATGGAGGAGATAACTTCTATCCTCAGGCGTGTGTGCACTGTTATGTCGGCTGACACTCGTCTCTGCATAATGGAGACCCTATGGGACCGCCAACGCTTTGAGCCAGCTGCTTTCTGCCTGACGATGACGAGTCTCTACTTTGCCGCAATAGCTAACGGCAACTCAAAGATGTACAACACTGAGGACTTGGAGACCTGCATTAGAGATGCAGGCTTAAGGATTGAGGAGATACACGACCATTTAGGTCAGGGACATTCTATACTGGTGGTTAAAAAGGTGTGATACAGAATATAAACAAGCATAAAATGACAAGAGAAGAAATTGAGAAGAAAGTAAAAACTTTCCTTATTGAGGATCTTGAGATTGAAGAGGAGAAGATAGCTGATGATGCCAAACTAAAGGATGATATGGGAGTGGACTCATTAGACTTTGTTGACATTGTGGTTATAGTGGAGAAGAATTTCGGTTTCAAAATAAAGCCAGAGGAAATGCAAGGGGTCGTAACCCTGCGCCAGTTCATCGACTATATAGAAAGTAAGGTGAAGTAAAGAATACCCTCTATGCAGGCGCAGCTGAACAGGCGTTGGAAAGGCGACACTTACGGCAGTCGGTGGATGCACAAATCGCTGACATCAATGCTTCGTGTAGTTGATGTGAGGCTTGTTTATGCGTTTGCTGCACTGTTCGTAGTACCTTTCACTCTCAAGCGTCCTGGTGCTTTCATTGTTTACCGCTATTTCCGTAAGCGGATTGGATATGGCAAACTGCATTCTTTGTGGGCAACATACGAAAACCATTGTATGTTCGCCCAAGTGGTTATAGACAGATTCGCAATGTATGCAGGCAAACACTTCACCTTGCACATACAAGATTATGAGCATTTCGCACGTCTTGTGGAGAAGCCTGAATGCTTCCTGCAATTGAGCGCACACGTGGGGAACTATGAACTTTCTGGTTATAGTCTCAACAGTGAAGCAAAACCAATCAGTGCGCTTGTGTTTGCTGGGGAAAAAAGTACGGTTATGTCGTCACGTCGGAGAATGTTTGGACCGAACAAGGTGACGATGATACCAATTATGCCTGACATGAGTCATTTGTATGCTGTAAATAATGCACTCTCGGCAGGAGAAATAGTAAGTTTCCCTGCCGACCGCGTGTTCGGCTCGGAGAAGACGGTTGATGTCAACTTCCTCGGTGGTCTTGTGAGTTTACCGGCTGGTCCTTTTCGTATGGCGGTGATGCGTGGTTGCGAAGTTTTGGCAATAAACGCTATGAAAACGGGTTTGCGGAAGTATGATATTTATGTGAGTTCCCTCAATTGGGATAGAGGTGCAAAGAGAAACAGTCAAGTGAAAGAGCTTGCGAGTGCTTATGCAAGCCAATTAGAGGAGATAGTCCGCTTGTATCCTACGCAATGGTATAATTATTTCGAGTTCTGGGAACAATGAGCGAGGATATAAGACATCCGTCGGCAGAATTCCTTAGGAGTATTGATGTTCACGAACTGCTGCCGCAACAAGACCCTTTTGTTATGATAGGTAGACTGACTGAACTGGGTGAGACAACCATTACGACGGAGACTCTCGTCAGTAACGCTTTGTTGTTTGTAGCGGAAGGAAAACTCACGGCAATAGGAATGATGGAGAACATAGCCCAGACTTGCGCCGCAAGGATAGGATACTTCAATAAATATATCCTTCAAGACGAGATACGGATAGGCTATATCGGAGCGGTACGAAACTTTGTCGCAAACGAGAGACCACAGGAAGGTGAGACGGTCGTGACTCATATAACGGTGCTCGAAGAAGTGTTCGGCATGACCTTGGCTGATGCGAGAATGACTTGCGGACGCAGCGTGGTTGCGACGGCGCAAATGAAAATAGCCGTGGATGGAGGTGTGAGGAAATGAAGGAACTTAGGACATCAAAGGTTCTAAATATACGTTTCAGTGAGGTGGACTCGATGAATGTAGTCTGGCATGGTTCGTATGCACTTTATTTCGAAGACGCAAGGGAGGCCTTTGGCGCACAATATGGTTTAGATTACTTGACATACGTGAACAACGGATATTTTGCGCCTTTGGTAGACCTCTCATTCAAGTACCGTAAACCTATTATATATGGTATGACTCCCCGCATAGACATCATATACCGTCCAACTGAGGCGGCAAAGGTGGTGTTTGACTATGTAATACGCGACACACGAGACGGCTCGCTCTTTGCTTCGGGACACAGCGTGCAAGTGTTTATGAACTTGCAGTATCAGCTTGTATGGGATACGCCCGACTTCTATCGGGAATGGAAAGAAAAGTGGAAGCAGACAGGAGATGAGCTATAACATTGGCGATAATATCATTGCCCCTCTTGGTTATACCACGGATGAGGTTTACCAGCAGGTTCTCGAAGGGTGTACTTCTCTCAAAAGATATGAGACCTTTTGGGGCGTGCCAGAACCTTTCGTAGCTTCTCTTTTCAGCGAGGAGCAAAGGGGGTCATTGCTTTGCGATGGGCTCACTTTCTTCGAGTCTATTGCCTACCGTTCTGCTTCAGCTGCTATAGCTGTTGCACAAAGTAATGATCAGGACTTCACAGTAAAAGGAGATCGCACCCTTTTCATACTAAGCACTACGAAGGCAAATGTGGCATCACTGGAAGTGGATGGAAAAGTGGCGTATCCAGGTGAGGCAGCTCAGCGAGTTGCGGAGAGATTGGGAGTGACAACCATTCCTTTGGTAATATGCAACGCTTGCATTTCGGGGTTGTCTGCTCTTATCACTGCGCATAGATTGTTAGCTTCGCACAAGGTTGATTATGTTATAGTTTGTGGTGCTGATGTTCAGAGCTTGTTTATCGTCTCTGGTTTTCAGTCGCTTAAAGCACTTTCTCTTCAACCCTGTCGTCCCTTCGATATTGAACGTAATGGCTTGAATTTGGGAGAGGCGGCAGCAACGATAGTGTTGTCTGCCCATCCTGTCAACGCCGGAACTTGTTGTGAGATACGTGACGGGGTTGTACGCAATGACGCTTACCATATCAGCACTCCAGTAAAGAGTGGTGATGGCTTGACTATGGCTTTGCGGAAAGTGTTGGAGGATGAGGAGACAGTTGATGAGATTGCTTTTATTAATGCACATGGCACGGCCACGCTGTTCAACGACCAGATGGAAGCTGTCGCTCTCGGAAGGGTAGACTTGCGGGCAGTTCGAGTGAACGCTCTGAAAGGCTATATCGGGCATACAATGGGAGCTGCCGGCATCCTTGAGACTCTGCTCTCTATGCGCTCTCTGGGTGAAGGTGTGGTCTTGGGCACGAAAGGTTATGCAAGTGAAGGGGTATCCCCTGTTCTTAACATATCAGCAGACAGGCAAAGAGTTGATGGAAAAGTCTTTCTGAAGATGCTTTCTGGCTTTGGCGGTTGCAATGCAGTCCTTTCTTGTGGCATAAGCGGAATAGCAAAACAGAAAAGTATTCCTGATCCTTTGCTTAAGAGAACGCATCACGTTCTGCTAACACCTCATATTGCAGAAGTTGACAGTTGCCCTATCGAGATAAAGGAAGCAGATTCTGAACTCCTTGTCGAGCTGTACAAAAAGTATGTCGGTGATTACCCCAAGTTTTTTAAGATGGACAGTCTTTGTCGTTTAGGGTTTGTCGCTACAGAGTTGCTGTTGCGGAAGGAAGGCTCGCCTGTTTGTGGTGAAAGTAGGTCGGTGATCCTCTTCAACCACAGCTCCTCGATTGATACTGACCGCAAATATTTGAGTGAACTCTCCGCTCGTGGTGGTTATTTCCCAAGTCCATCGCTATTTGTTTACACTCTGCCTAACATAGTTGCAAGCGAGATTGCCATTCGTAATCACTACAAGGCTGAGACTTGCGTGTATATTCTCCCAAGGCTAAACCAACAAATAATGGAGGCAGTGATTAAGGCGACGTTTTGCGATGTGTCTGTTCGGAGCATAATAACTGGTTGGCTGGACTACGAAAGTGCTGAGAAATACATAGCCGACTTGTGTATCATAGAAAAGAATGACAAAAAATAAAGGAATGGAAGAACTTATACAGCTTCTTAAGAAGCAGATAATTGAGGTGTTAAACCTTGAAGGGATGACGCCTGAAGATATAGAGGTTGATGCTCCTCTCTTTGGCGAGGGCATGGGGCTTGATTCCATAGATGTATTGGAACTTATTGTATTGCTCGACAGGCAGTACGGCATCAAACTGACTAACCCTGCTGAGGGAAAGGAAATATTCAGAACTGTCAGAACGATGGCTGAATACATATACGAGCATCGCACTAAATGAGGATCGCTGAAAGCCACGTAGCCATCACAGGAGCGGGGATAATATCCGCAATAGGAGAGGGTAAAGAGGAGACCTTGCGGTCGCTTATGCGCAGGCGTAGCGGCATAGGGCGTATGTGTTATTTGCAATCGGTGCACAAAGAGTTACCCGTGGGCGAAGTTAAGATGTCTAACGAGCAGATGAAGTGTAAACTCGGAATTCCGCTTGAGAAAGATGTCAGTCGCACCCCATTGATGGCGATGCTTGCCATAAGAGAATCAATGGAAGATGCGGGGTTTGATGCTGTGATGTTGCAAGAACGGAACACTGCGCTCATATCAGGAACCACTGTTGGCGGTATGGATATAACGGAGTTGCATTTCATTAATGACGACCTTGATGGAGATACCTCTTTCTTTAGCCAGCACGATTGCGGAGGTAGCACGGAAGTCATCGCAAAGTATTTCGGATGTTTCTCGCAGGCGACTACTATTTCCACAGCTTGCAGCTCAGCTTCGAATGCGATAATTGTGGGAGCGGAGATGATAAAGAATGGCGAGGCGGATGTTGTGGTAGCGGGAGGAACGGAGGCATTGTCCCTGTTCCACTTGAATGGATTTAACTCGCTGATGATATTAGACCCTAATCCCTGCCGCCCTTTCGACTCAACGAGAGCCGGGATTAACCTCGGTGAGGGTGCTGCCTACATCATCATGGAGCGAGAGGAGGATGCGAGAGAGCGTGGAGCGAAGATTTTCGCATATATGGCAGGTTGGGGCAATGCTTGTGATGCTTACCATCAAACTGCCATGTCGCCTCAGGGATTTGGGGCGCAACTTGCGATGAGAGAGGCTCTTCGGATGTCGGGCTTGTCGGCTGACGACATACAGTATGTCAATGCTCATGGCACGGGAACTCCCAACAACGACCAAAGTGAGGCAGAGGCTTTGCTCGCTGTGTTCGGGGACAGCTTGCCCCCTGTGTCCAGCACGAAAGGTCTCACCGCTCACGCCACAAGTGCTTCGGGAGGTATAGAGGCTGTTATATGCCTGCTGGCAATGGAACATCATTTCATTCCTTCGAATGTAGGCTGGAAACATCCTATGGATGGAGGTTTTATTCCCTGTATGGGTGCTGATGGTGTCTATTTGAAGAATGTGCTTAGCAACTCTTTCGGTTTTGGGGGTAATGACAGTGCGCTTATATTCTCTGCATCGCCTGCTCCTCCTGCTTATGAAGAGACGATGGCAACACAAGATGAGAACATTAGGCAATCAGCGGTTGTGGAGGTGAAAAGCGAAGAGGAGTTGACAGATATGGGAAAATACATCAAACCTTTTGAGGCACGGCGTATGGGAAAGCTCATGAAAGCCTCTATTCTTAGCTCGCTGAAAGCTTTGGAAAAAGCGGGAATAGAGGTTCCCGACGCTATAGTTACTGCCACTGCTTACGGTCAGGTCTGCAATAGCGAGCATTTGCTTGCGTCACTTGCGGGTAGCAAGGAAATGACGGTGAGTCCCACTCTGTTTATGCAAAGCACCCACAACACTTTGTCAGCAAATATAGCTATACAGACCCATTGCCACGGCTACAACATAACTTACTCGCATGGTCGTGCTTCTTTGGAGTGGGCATTGCGTGACGCAAGAAGGCTCATAAGAAGTGGGAGATGTGGCAATGTGCTTGTTGGCTATCACGATGAGTGTACCCCCTTGTTCCGCAGGCTTAAAGGCGAGGTGACGCAGGAATTATATTCAATGTCAATAGTGCTGTCATGTTCAAAGTGATGTTTTATGCGGTAGCCCAAAGCATACTGCTGGTGGCAGGGCAGGTGACGCTGAAGTTCGCATTGTTGCGTATGCTCCCTTTTGCCTGGAACAGAGATTTCTGGGTATCCGTATTCCTTAATATACCCTTTGCATGTGCGGGAGTGTTGTTTGCCTCCAGCTCAGTGCTTTGGATGTATATAGTGAAACACTTTCCTTTAAGTTCTGCTTATCCTATGATAAGCTTAAGTTATGTGTTCGGAATTTTAGCAGCCGTGTTGTTTTTCCACGAGAATGTGTCTGTTCAAAAATGGGTTGGCGTGATGTTGATCGTGATAGGTTGTTTTGTTATTGCTAAATAGAAGAGACGATGAGAGATAGAGTCATTGTGGCATTCTGCTTAGCTTTTATGCTTTGCTCCTTAGGGGCAGGCGCGCAGGAGCTGAGCCAGGAGGAAGTAGTACAGAGAATAAGCAAGGCGGCTCAGCTCACGAAGAGCCTGCAGTGTGAGTTTGTGCAAACAAAAGAGATGAAGTTGCTTTCCGACAAAATGGTCTCCTGTGGGAAGCTATATTATCAGCAACCCCAGAAAATGAGATGGGAGTACACCTCTCCGTATAGATATACTTTTATCGTGAATGGTTCTGAAGTAACAATACGGAAAGATCAGCGCACGGACAAGATCAGTGTGAACGATAGCAAGGTATTCAAGGAAATCACACGCATCATGATGAATTGCGTCTTGGGCAAAGCTCTTAGTGATAACAGAAGTTTTAAAACCTCCATTGCTTCAACGTCTTCGGAATGGGTGGCTACAATGGTGCCGCAAAACTCCGAGATGAAGAAAATGTTCAAGGCAATCACTTTGTATTTTGACAAGCTGAGCTCTATGGTCTCTAAAGTGGTACTATCTGAACAGAATGGCGACAGCACTATGATAGAAATGAAAGAAGTAAAGACAAATGTTCCACTTGCTTCGACAATATTTACTGTTGATTAGCCTTTCGCTGCTATTCCCAGCTAAGGTGTCTGCACAGGGTCTTTATCCCTTTGCGGAGGGAGAAAAGGTGAGCAATAGCGCTATCATAGAAACGAAGAGAGGATATATAAGCGGTATTTGTGCAATGCGCAACAATGAGGGTCTTATTATAGGTAGCATGTTCAACGAGTTTGGCATTTCTGCCCTTGCTTTTAGCTATGATCCGACAACGGGAAAAGTGGAACTGAAACACATTATAGGAATGCTTGACAGAAGAGTGGTTAGGCGCACCTTGAAGAAAGATATAAGCCAATGGTTGCTTCTCTTGCGGCAAGGAAAAGCGGTATATATAAATCAACGCAGGGGGATCACTTACATTCTGAAACCATTCGATGATGCTGTTGTCGAGTAAAAAATAAAAGATATGGGAATGGCATTGAAAGGCAACTTCTTTACCGTTGAGACTTGCAATCCACTGAATGATTCCGTGGAATATAGCATCAGGCTAAATCCCGAGAACATCATCTACAAAGCTCATTTTCCGGGTAAACCCATTACCCCTGGTGTTTGTCTTGTGCAAATAGCTCTGGAGCTTCTTGAACTCTATACTGGCAAGACACTCAGATTATCTGAAGCTAAGAATGTGAAATTTGTGTCTATTCTTTCTCCATTAGAGAACGTTGTCGTCAACTGTACATTCAGCAGAATGGAAGTGGACGCCAAGGTGTTGAAAACTCAAGCCTTGGTACGCAACCATAAAGGCATATTTGCCAAGATGTCCCTCATATTTGAAAAGAAGTAGGCAAAATGGCTCGCAGCCTCGAGAATATTACCACTAAGGAAAGAATGCACAGAAGGGGGATATGTGTTGTCATTCCCACTTACAACAACAGTGCGACGTTAGGAGAAGCACTAAGAAACGTGCTACAATATTGTGGTGACGTGATTGTAGTGAATGATGGTTCAACCGATAAGACGCAAGACATCCTTTCGGCTACAATGGGCATAAGAACTGTCTCGTACTCTACGAATAAAGGAAAAGGTTATGCTCTGAAGTATGGATTGAAACGTGCTAAGGAGCTTGGTTTCGCCTACGCTATCACGATGGATGCAGACGGGCAGCATTATGCGAAAGACATTACGGCATTTCTCGAAGCGAATTGTCTGTATCCGGGTGCTCTTATTGTGGGAAACCGCAAACTGGAAAGTGTTGATCGCTCACCGGGAAGTGTTTTCGCTAACAAATTCTCTAATTTTTGGTTCTTCGCGCAAACACTTCACTACCTTCCAGACACACAAACTGGGTTCAGACTTTATCCTTTGAGAAAATTATACGGGTTAGATCTGATAACTTCTCGTTATGAGGCGGAGACAGAGCTATTGGTGCTGTCATCGTGGCATGGAGTAAATATACATTCCATCCCCATTGATGTGTATTATCCTCCTCGTAAACAACGTGTGAGTCATTTCCGCCCCCTAAGGGATTTCGCGCGCATAAGTCTGCTTAACACTTTGCTTTGTCTTTTGGCTATTGTCTATGCTTTGCCTTGCTGGTGTGTACGCACATTACTTAAGGTACTTCGAAATGTGTATTCTCTGCTTTTCTTCCTTTTCTTCTCTCTTTTTGTGTTTACTCCTTTGGCGTGGTTTCGGGTCAATATCGGGAAGATGACGGAAGAGAAACGCTTATGGTTACACAAGCTGATACAGCTCGCTTCTCGCATAGCTATGATTAAGCAAGGCATACCAGGTGTAAAGTTCACATATAAACTCAGTGAGGAGGTAGACTTTAATAAGCCGCACATAATTATATGCAACCATCAAAGCCATCTCGACCTTGCTTGTCAACTCATATTCACTCCTAAGATTATCTTTTTGACGAATGATTGGGTATGGAATAATCCTTTCTATGGCTTTCTTATACGAAATTCAGAGTATTTGCCTGTGAGGAACGGAATTAAGGAACTGATGCCACATTTGCGGGATTTGACAAGGCGAGGATATAGCATTGCTGTTTATCCAGAGGGAACACGTAGCAAGGACTTCCGTATCGCACGGTTTCATAGAGGGGCTTTTTACATTGCGGAAGAACTGGGGATGGATATTCTTCCTATGGTGTTATATGGGACAGGAAGGGTGCTTACCAAGAAGGAACATCATCTGCATAGTGGACACATACATATTGAAATTCATCAGTCTGTTTCGCGACAGCAATTGCGGGAGATAGGCAGCATCAGAGAGCGGGCCAAGTTTTTGCGAAGATGGTACGAAGACAAATACGGTGAGATTAAGGATGAAATTGACAAATATGTGTGAAAAACATATCGTCATTATCGGCAGCGGTCTTGGCGGGTTAGCCTGTGGGGTGATATTAGCCAAGAATGGATATAGGGTGACCATATTCGAGAAAGAGAGCCAAGCTGGCGGATGTCTTCAGTGTTTCAAGCGCGATGGGGTGAAATTCGAGACTGGAATGCATTTTGTCGGCAGCGCAAGTCAGGGGCAGACATTGGGTAAATTGATGCGCTACCTTGGGCTGGATGGAAGAGTTCGGTTGTCTATGCTCAACCAAGATGGTTATGATGTGATATCTTTCCGTGGACAGAGGTATAAATTTGCGATGGGGAGGGAGGCGTTTATCAGCCAAATGACCGAATACTTTCCTTTTCAAAGACAGAATCTAAAGAAGTATTTCGATCTGGTCGAGAATGTTTCCAGGGCATCCTCTCTCCATTCTCTTAAGTATGCCGATACGGGAGGTATGATTAATATGGAGTTCCAGCTTCGCTCTATTGACGAGGTAATAGACAGCGTAGTGTCAGATCCCTTGCTTGCGGAAGTGCTCGTCGGAACGTTGCCATTATATGCTGCCAAAAAAGGAAAAGCCCCTTTCTCTGAGCACGCTTTCATCATGGATTTCTACAACAAGAGCGCTTACCGCTTTGTTGGCGGTTGTGATGTGGTTGCGGATGTCCTCGTTAAAGTAATTGAGGAATTAGGCGGGAGCGTTAGACTTAGGAGCTGTGTTGATAAGATCCTTTGTGATGACACTCATGCTGTGGCGATAGAGTTAAAGTCTGGCGAGCGTATTTCGTGCGACTATGTTATCTCCGACGCACATCCGTTGCGTACATTGGAGATGCTGAACACAAGCTTAATCCGTCCCGCTTTCAGGCGGCGTGTAGAGGCTATACCGCAAACCGTGGGAGGGTTTACGGTATACCTAAAATATAAGCCTAATGCTGTTCCATATATGAATTACAATTTTTATGGATATAATGGTGACAATATTTGGGGCTGTGAGAATTATGATGAAGCCACGTGGCCAAAAGGCTATTTGTATATGCACTTCTGTCACGAGCCTCAACCTCGGTTTGCTGAGAGCGGCGTTCTACTTTCGTATATGAATTTTGCAGATGTTGCCCAATGGAAGGATTCTTTTGTAGGTCATAGAGGAAAGGAATATGAATTGTTTAAGAAGGAGAAAGCGGAACAGCTTATTGGGGCACTACAGAGGGAATTCCCCAATATCCGTCAATGCATAGAGACTTACTACACATCTACTCCGCTCACATACAGAGATTACACGGGAACTGAAGATGGCAGTATGTATGGCATTGTTAAAGACATTAATAACATCTCGGCCTATCGCATTTCTCATCGAACAAAGATTCGCAATGTGCTTCTCACTGGGCAAAATATAAATTCTCATGGGATGTTGGGCGTGTTGGTAGGATCAATAGTGACTTGTGGAGAATTGCTTTCTTCCAAACTTATTTTTCAACAAATCATGGAGGCCAACAGATGAGGGATGGAAGCATTGTCATAATTGGAGGAGGACTCGGTGGCTTGTTCACTGGAGCTATACTTGCGAAAGAGGGTTTTAAGGTTACTATAGTAGAGAAAAATGCCACTCTGGGTGGTGGACTTCAGAACTTTTCTCGCTTTGGCACGTCTTTCGACACTGGGATGCATGTGATTGGAGGGATGCAACCAGGGGGGAACATCCGCAGAATTTGCGAATATTTAGGCATCGCTGATAAAGCGAGTGTAATGGATGTAGATAAAGAATGTTCCGACAGTTTGTATTTCAGAGAGGATAGACGGTGGTATAACATCGCAAAAGGAAAAGAAGGCTTTGTTGAGTCGCTTGCCGCTTATTTCCCACAAGAGAGAAATGCTTTGAGAAATTATGTGCGTGATCTTTATGCCATTGTCAACGAGGTAGATTTGTTTCAACTTAAGCCTTCTTTCGATAGCCTGACTGTACACAGTGACGCTTTCACACAATATGCCGATGAGTTTATCTCCAGCTATTTTGAGGACAGGAGATTACGTGCAGTGGTGGCTTATATGAATCCTTTGTATGGTGGTAGAGGACATCAAACACCAGCTTACGTACACGCCATTATCAGCGTCTTGTACATCGAAGGAACATGCAGGTTTGTCGGGGGAAGCTCTCGATTTGCCGACTTGCTCGCCGACAAAATAGTGCAGAACGGTGGTCGTCTTGTTAAAGGCGATGCTGTAAGCCACGTTAAAGTTGAGAACAGGCATATCACAGATGTGGAGACGAGCAAAGGATTGTCTTTTAAGGCTGACACTTATATCTCAGACATACATCCTTGTGCGTTGCTTCGCATACTTAGTCCAGGCGCATTGCCTAAAGCGTACTGCGGTAGACTTGATTCCATCCCCAACAGTTATTCAGCCTTTTCTCTTTATATCAAAATGAAGAAAGGTGCGTTTCCTTATATTAACCACTCTGAATATTGTATGGGAAAATATGAAGATATATGGAAATTTGGGCGCACCGATAAGCCTTGGCCTATGGGCTTTCTCTTTATGACTCCACCTGAAGATAATCAAGCAGTCAGCGCACAGAAAGTACTGGTTACTTCCCCGATGTCTTTCGAGCAGGTCAGGCAATGGGAACATACTACTGTTGGGAGGAGGGGCGATGACTACGAACGATGGAAAGAGCAAAGGACTCAAGAGTTGCTCTCCCAGATAGATGAGATGCACCCAGACTTCAGCTATTGTATTGAAGCGATTAACGCATCATCGCCATTAACCATACGTGATTTCTATGGATCGAAAGAAGGTGGTATAAGTGGATTTAGCAAAGATGCCCGTAATCTTGCCTTGTCGCAGATACCAGTTTTCACAAAGATAGATAATCTCTTTCTTACGGGGCAGAATGTTAATCTGCATGGTTTTTGCGGGGTAGCTCTCACGGCAATAACCACGTGTGAGGCTATTCTGGGCAGAAACTATGTTTTAAATAAACTAAAGGGATGAAATTTCGGAATGCGTTTGTTGTATTTGCCTTTTTCTGCTCGTCTCAGGTTGTTGCACAGATCAATATTTGGCAGGGTGAAAAGCACCATAAAAGAGTGATGATATATCCCTATATTGCCCCAGACAGCAGTGCGCCTGCTGTTATTGTTTGCCCAGGGGGGAGTTATTTTTGGCACGATATGGATGACGAGGGGCGAGAAGTCGGTGAGTGGCTTAGGAAATGTGGAATTACCGCTTTTGTGTTGCGCTATCGCACAGCAGGTGTGCCAGCCTTCCTGACACATTTTCGTCTTATAGCCAGAGGCCGGCGATATCCCGACGCACAGGATGACCTTAGACAAGCCTTGCGCTGGGTACGTGCACACACTGAACTTTACGGGCTAAATGCTGATAGTGTAGGCGCAATGGGGTTCTCCGCAGGAGGACACTTGGTGATGTCTGCTGCAGAATTGTTCCCCTGTGACGAGCGACCTGTTTTTGTAGCTTCCATTTATCCTGTTGTCACTATGCAGGAACCATACGTGCACAAAAGATCACGTAGGGCACTGCTGGGGGATAATCGTAAGCGAAATAAGGCAATGATAGACTCCTTGTCCCTTGAAAAGCATGTTCAGGCTGACAGTCCGCTTGTATTCTTGGTGAATTGCAAAGATGACCCTATAGTAAAATACCAAAATTCGGTGTTGCTGGACTCTGCGCTGTCAGCCGCAGGTGTAGATCATCTATACATTCAATATGAGACAGGTGGGCACGGCTTTGGCGCATCTGAGACGAAAGGAACAGCCGAGAGTAGGCAATGGAACGAAGAGTTTATCAAGTGGTTTCATCAACATAATTTTTAGAACGATGGATGTTTCAGAACGTTCGTGCAAGCGAGAGCAGAGCGGAAGCTTGCTTTCAGCTATGCCGAGTGCAGCAGAGTCTTGCCTAAGGCAATGCTTTGATGATATACGACCTTATTCCGATGCTGAGATACCCGCAGCCATGGCTCGCATTGCCGAAAATGGATCGTTTCCCCTTTTGGCATCGTTTGTTTACCCCGACGAGACAGTGGAAGCAGTTAGGCGGAAGCTTCGTTCAATTTCTACGATCAGAGATTTCCAGTCAGACTTTATGGCTGATGCGAACAGGCAGGTTCTCAGGCGCAGTGTAACAGAGTTCACCTGCAATGGACTGGAGCAGTTATCCCCAGACGAGGCATACGTTTATGTGTCCAATCACCGAGACATTGTCTTGGATTCAAGTTTATTGCAATATTACATGTTCAACAACGGTTTCGACACGGCTGAAATCACCTTCGGAGCAAATTTGATGATGAACCAGTTTGTTATAGATATAGGCAAAAGCAACAAGATGTTTAGAACCGAGCGTCCTGGGGGCAACATTAAGGATTTCTATTTGCGTTCGCATCATCTTTCGCAATATATCCGACATATCGTCACGGAGGAGCGACATTCTGTATGGATTGCCCAACGGAACGGCAGGAGCAAAGATGGTAATGACAAAACGGATGAAGGCGTGGTCAAGATGCTTTGTATGAGTCGATGCCCTGATCGTGTGAGTGCAGTGAGCGAGCTGCACATTGTCCCCGTTTCAGTGTCATACGAGTGGGAGTCTTGTGATGTGCTTAAAACCCTTGAGCTTTATGAGTCCCAATTCACAAAATACACTAAGAAACCAGGCGAGGATTTAAATAGCATCCTTACAGGCATTCTTCAACAAAAGGGCAGGGTGCACATAGAGTTGTGCCGCCCCATAGGGGTGAGTGAGCTTACCTGTCTTAGCCGTCTCACCACCAAGGATTATTATAGGGCGGTTTCTGACATCATCACAGACCGCATAATAGACGGCTATCGCCTTTTCCCGAATAATTATATAGCTTACGATTTCAGATATGGCTGTACACGCTTTGCCAAGACATATACTCCTGACGAGAAAGAAGCTTTCAGCCAGAGGGTGCAAGAGCTCTCAAGGTACGACACTTGCGAGTTCGAGCAACTGGCAGACATTTTCCTTGGCATCTACTCCAATCCCGTCAAGAACAAATTAAGAATTTAGAACTGCCATTCAGCCGATGATCAAGTTGTTTCTACGTATATATGACTTTATGTCAACCCACCGCCAATTGCGTTGGGTCACGTTAATCGTATCTACAGTCTTATTGATTCTTCTGACACTGAGGCTGCACTACAAGGAGGATATATCCGACTTCCTGCCGCTTGGCCAGCGTCATACTGAGGCACTTCGCGCCTATCAACGTCTTTCGGCAGCCGACCACATTTTCGTGATATTTGATGCGAGAGACACCATAGAAAGCGAGGCAGATGCAATTGTAGAGGCGATAGAGAGGTTTACTGCGTCTTTGACGAGCGAAGCTGATGATGAAGAGCAGTTGGATGTTGTCTCTGAGATAGATATGGACAAATTCGAGCAGACACAAGATTTCATATACCATAATATTCCATATTTTCTAACGGAACGTGACTACGACAGGATAGATAGCCTGCTCTCGCAATCTGATTTCGTTAGCGATAGGCTCAAGGATGATAAGCACCAGCTGATGTTTTTCTCTAACACTTACACGAATAAAGGGATTCAATGTGACCCCCTTGGACTTTTCTCCCCAGTGCTTGAACTTTTGCAAGAGAACGGTCGAGACATCCCTTATGAGATATACGACGGGCATATCTTCCTTAAGGATTTGCGGCGAGCTTTGGTGATGGTGAAATCCCCATACGGGGCAAGCGAAACAGAAAGAAACGCACTTTTGGTATCTCGCCTGCGCAGTGTGGCAGACGAGGTAATGGAAGAGTGTGACAAAGTGGATATACGTCTGTTGGGCAGCCCTGTCATAGCGGTGGGCAATTCGAGGCAAATCAAGAACGATAGCCTCATCTCTGTTGTGCTCGGTATGGTCTGCATTCTCCTCTTACTTTTCTATGTATTCCGCAATGTCCGCAATCTACTTCTCATAGCTATATCTGTGGCATGGGGATGGCTTTTCGCTATGGGCGGCCTCTCCCTCGTCCACGAGAGGGTTTCGATAATAGTAATAGGAATATCTGCTGTGATACTGGGCATTGCGGTGAACTATCCTTTGCATCTCATAGCCCACTTGACGCATGGGAATGACAGACGCAGTTCTTTCAAGGACATTATCAGCCCCCTGATAGTGGGTAATATAACTACGATAGGCGCTTTCCTGGCACTTGTGCCATTGCAGTCTATGGCGTTACGTGACTTAGGCTTGTTCGCCTCTTTCCTTCTCCTCGGCACGATTATCTTCGTGCTGTTGTGGTTGCCGCATATAACCCACTCACGCATTACACCAGTGCGTACTGTTCTGGACAAGCTGTCTTCCATAGAGTTGCCCTATCGTCCATGGATGTTGGTATGTGTGGTTGCCATGACGCTTGTATTCGGTTATTTCAGCTTGTTCACGAAGTTTGATGCAAACCTTGCGAATATCAATTATATGACTGCTCAGGAGAGAGAGGACATGGCTTATTTCCAGCAGATGCTTGGTGAAGGTGGTATGCAATCCGTATACACAGTATCTTCAGGCGCAACGGCTGATGACGCATTGAGGGCAAGCGAGGGAATTAGGTCAACGCTTGACAGCCTGAAAGCAGAGGGTTGCGTTTCCTCCTATCGTGGCTGTGCAAATGTTGTGGTCAACGCAAAGCAGCAGGCGGAGCGGCTTGGCAGGTGGCGTGCTTTCGTGGAGAGATATTCATCCACATTGTTGCCAGAGCTTGAGCAGGATGCTATGAGAGAGGGCTTCTCACATAGTTCCTTCGATCCTTTCAAAGAAATACTTCTGTCGGAGTATCCTGAGCGCAGTGTGGCGCATTTCAGCTCCCTGCTCGACAATCTATTCAACGGCTATCTCGCATACGACAGTATAGCGGGTGAATATGTGTCAGTGGATGTCGTGCAAGTCTGTCCGGATAAGAACGACAGAGTGAAGGACTGCCTTAACGAGTGTGGGGTGTTTTGTTTCGACCTTGTTGGACTTAACAGTGCCATTGCCAACCAGCTCTCCGACAATTTCAATTATATCGGTTGGATGTGCGGGTTGATAGTGTTCTTCTTCCTCTGGCTTTCGATGGGAAGCATAGAGCTTGCCATCATCTCTTTCGTGCCTATGGCTGTGAGCTGGTTGTGGATATTGGGAGGTATGTCAATGCTTGGGGTGCAGTTCAATATAGTGAATATAATACTGGCTACGTTCATCTTCGGTCAGGGAGATGACTACACCATCTTCATGACTGAGGGAGCATGTTACGAGTACGCTTATAGGAGGAAGATCTTAGCCTCTTACAAAAGCTCAATCGTCGTGTCCGCTCTCATTATGTTCATCGGCATAGGCACACTGATAATAGCTCGCCACCCTGCCCTGCATTCTTTGGCGGAGGTGACGATAATAGGGATGTTCTCCGTGGTCTTAATGGCATACGTGTTGCCTCCTATGCTGTTTAACTTCATGGTGTCTCGGAAAGGGGTCTTCCGCATTCGTCCGCTATATCTTCTCCCGGTGCTTTCTATGGTCTATGTCACAGCGGTCTTCCTCTTGGAGTTATCCACGTTCTATATCCTTGGTGCGGTGCTGACCCCCTTTGGCTCGTCGCTGCGAAGGCGTGTGCTTCACGGCTATACCCACTTCTTGTTCAAGTTCGACATCCGCCATATTCCTGGGTTGAAGTACCAGCTTGAGGGAGCTGCCGAAGACCCTTTCTCCCGCCCCGTTATGGCTGTGTGCAACCATCAGTCTATCTTGGATGCCGCCATCTTCATGGCGCTGTCTCCTAAATGCATCATCGTCTCGAACACCAATCCCTATTCCCTCTTCTTTATGAAGAAGGTGTGCGACTGGCTGGGCTTCATCACTCTCTCTGGGCAGCTTGAGGAGGATATGAAGCTAATGCGCACACGCATAGCCGAGGGTTACAGCATCGTTATCTTCCCCGAAGGGGAGCGCAACCCCAAGTCCTCCATACTGCGCTTCCACAAGGGACCATTCTTCATCGCTGAGAAGCTTGGGCTCGATATCCTTCTTGTTCTTGTGCACGGCGCTAACTATGCCATTCCGCGTAATGGGCTCTCCATCTACCCTGGCACAGTAAGCGTCAGGGTTATGCCTCTTATAGTGCACGACGATCCTCAATGGGGTGTCGGATATGTCGAGCGCACGAAGTTAGTGCATGCTTACTACAAGCGGAAGTATGCAGAGATGGCAGCAGCAATAGAGACGCCCTCGTTCTTCCGAGGCTTCGTCCTCGACCGCTATCGCTACAAGGGCGTTGACGTGTTCCGTGAGGTGAAGCGTGCGTTGAAGGCTATGCCCAGTGCTGTCGAGGTGTTGCCTCGGGAGGGAAGCATCGTCGTCAGGGACAGGGGCTACGGAGAGCTTGCCCTTACAGCCGCCTTGGTCTGCCCTTCCCGAAGGATCACGGTGCTGATGGGCGACGCTGACCGTGCCGCCCTTCTCCGCTCAAGCGCAGAGGGCGTTGTGGAGAACCTTACGATAGTCAGCGAGCTGCCCGAAGATGTGAAAGCCATAGACCTATAGATATATGAGAGACAGAATAAAGCGTTTGCTTGAGGAAGCCCTTCCCTTGGTCGACCTGGAGGCTGACTTCCTGCTCGGCGAGCTCGACTCCCTTGGCGTGACTACGATACTGATGCTCCTCTCGGAAGAGTACGGAGTAGCCTTAGACTCAACGGATGCCACGCCCCGCAACTTCCGTTCCCTTGACAGTCTGGCGGAGATGGTCAGGAGGAAGCTTGGCGCATGAGGATAGAGGACTGCATTGCAAGGCACTCCGAGGAAGAGCCGCACAGGGCGGTCGTCATTGACGCTGAGGGCAGTCACACCTACGCTGACCTCTACGTCGACATTCAGCAGTGCACACGGGAGCTAAGCTCGGGCGGGGTGTCGGTGCTGCCCCTTCGAGCCACCCCTACGTACGAGTTCATCGTGAGGTATCTCGCCTCGCACGTGGCGGGAAGGGTAGCAGTGCCCTTAGGGAAAGACCTGCCCAAGGAGCAGTTCCTCTCCTGCGTTCAAAGGCTCTCCCGCGGCAGCTTCCCCGAGGGCACGGCAGACGTGCTCTTCACCACGGGCACGACGGGGCGACCGAAAGGCGTGATGCTCAGCCACGAGGCGCTGATGGCTAACGCCGAGAACCTGATAGAGGCGCAAGGCTACTGCCCGGGGCTTACCTTCATCGTCACCGGTCCGCTCAGCCACATAGGCTCCCTCTCCAAGGTGCACGCCTCCCTTGCGGCGGGAGCTACCGTCCGTCTGCTCGACGGGCTGAGGGACATGAACGCCTTCTTCGATTGCATCGAGCGTTCACCCCAAAGGGTAGCCACCTTCCAAGTCCCCTCCAGCCTGCGCATGCTCTTGTCCTTAGGTTCGGGCAGGCTCAAGGCCAACGCTGGCAAGATAAGCTTCATCGAGACAGGCGCGGCACCGATGGCGGAGAGCGATATGCGAAGGCTCTGCGAGCTCCTGCCTGGCACAAGGCTCTACAACACCTACGCCTCCACCGAGGCGGGCATCATCTCAACCTACGACTACAACAGCCTCCCCCTTCTCCCCGCCTGCCTTGGCAAGCCGATGCGGCACAGCGGCTTCAGCGTTACTGCCGAGGGAGCGGTGCTCTGCACGGGTAGCACGCTGATGACTGGCTATTGGCAGGACGAGGCTCTCACACGAGAGGTGCTGAAGGGCGGCACTCTGCTCACCAGCGACCTTGGCTGCGTGGACGAGGAGGGACGCCTGCGCCTCGTTGGGCGTGAGGGCAACGTCGTTAACGTCGGTGGTCTTAAGGTAGCGCCCGAGGAGGTGGAGGAGGCGATGGCCAGTGTGACGGGTATCGCAGATTGCGTCTGCCTTGGAGTGAGGCATCCCCTTATGGGGCAGGCGCTGAAGCTTCTGCTTGTGGCAGGAGAGGGCGACCGCCCTACGCCGGCAGAGATAGCCAGGCAGCTGCGCACCAGACTTGAGGCGTACAAGGTGCCGCAGCTCTACGAGTACGTCAGCCACATCGAGCGTACGCCCAACGGCAAGATCAACCGCAGCGCCTACAAGTCTTAGTACGACCTTTCGCAACGCCTCGTACGAGGCTTCCCAACTCGTAGGGCTACGGTTTCCAACTCGTAGGGCTACGGTTTCCAACTCGTAGGGCTACGAGTTGAAACTTGTAGGGCTACGAGTTGAAAGATGTTAGGCGAACAAGTTGGAAGATGTTAGGCGAACAAGTTCCAAGACGTTCGGCGAAGGTTAGTTAAGGGGTAGCTTGTCCTTCCAGAGGCGGAAGGGGTTCTTGCGCATGTGGCTGTTATAGAAGCGGCGGTCGCCCGTCACCTCCCTGCCGATGAAGGGCGGGATGTCGAAAGCCTCGGCCTCGCTCTCCAGCTCTATCTCGGCAAGCAGCAAGCCCTCGTTCTCTCCGTAGAACTCGTCTATCTCCCACGTGTGACGGCCGTCGGTGTTGCGCACGAGGTAGCGGGTCTTCTCTATTATGCCTGGCTCGCAGATGCGCATAAGGTCTTGGGCGTCTTGGAGTGGGATGGGGGTCTCGAACTCGTAGCGTGAGAGCCCCGCCTCGCCGCTCGGTCCCTTGATGGTAAGGTATCCTTGGCTGTCACGGATACGCACACGCACCGTGCGCCCGTTGCCCGAGCTGATGTAGCCTTGGCTGATGCGTGACTGGCTGTAGGCGAGGCTCTTGAACTCGCCCACGACCAGGAACTTCCTCTCTATCTCGAAGTGCATCAGAGCCCCGCCAGAGAGAGGAAGGTTATCATGACGACGGCCAGGATGACGATGGCTATGATGATGCCCGTCACAACCTTGCGCGCCTGCCTTTCCTCCCTCTTGGAGCGCAGCCGCTCCTTCTTAAGCTTCTTGTCCTTGCTCATAAGTCATATAGGTTATTGCTTCGATGTGTCTGCCCCGAACTCCATAAGGTAAGCCTTGATGAAGCCGTCCAACTTGCCGTCCATCACAGCGTCCACGTCGGTGGTCTGGTAGTTGGTGCGGTGATCCTTAACCCTGCGGTCGTCGAAGACGTAGCTGCGTATCTGGCTGCCCCACTCAATCTTCTTCTTGCCTGCCTCAACCTTAGCCTGCTCCTGCATGCGGTGTTGCAGCTCCTTGTCGTAGAGGATGGAGCGGAGGAGGCGCATAGCGTTCTCCTTGTTCTTGGGCTGGTCGCGTGTCTCGGTGTTCTCGATGAGTATTTCCTCCTCCTCTCCCGTGTAGGGGTCTTTGTACTGATAGCGCAGCCTCACGCCCGACTCCACCTTGTTCACGTTCTGCCCGCCTGCGCCGCTGGAGCGGAACGTGTCCCACGATATGCGGGCAGGCTCGATGTTAACGGTGATAGTGTCGTCAACGAGAGGCGTTACGAAGACGGAGGCGAAGCTCGTCATACGCTTGCCCTGTGCGTTGTAGGGCGAGACACGCACAAGGCGATGCACACCGTTCTCGCTCTTAAGGTAGCCGTAGGCGTAGTCGCCCAGTATCTCCAGCGTGCAAGTCTTAATGCCTGCGTCGTCGCCGTCGAGAAGGTGACTGACGCTGCACTTATAGCCGTGTGCCTCAGCCCAGCGGATGTACATACGCATGAGCAGCTGCGCCCAGTCCTGCGCCTCGGTGCCGCCAGCCCCTGCGTTAATCTTAAGCACAGCGTCCATCGAGTCCTCTTCGTTGCGAAGCATGTTCTTAAGCTCGAGGCTCTCGATGGCTGCGATGGTGCGGGAGTAAAGCTCGTCCACCTCCTGCTCTGTGACAAGCTCTTCCTTATAGTAATCAAAAGCGAGGCGAAGCTCGTCGGCAAGGTTGCGCACTTCCTCGTAGCCCCTTATCCACTTCTCCAAGCCTTTCACCAGCCTCATCTGCTCCTCCGCCCGCTTCTGGTCGTTCCAGAAGTCAGCGTCCTGCGTGCGGAGCTGCTCCTCCTCCCACTGTATCCTCTTGTCCTCTATGTTAAGGTAGCGGTTGAGCTGTTCCACTCGCTCCTCCGCCCCCTTCAGTTGTTCTGCTGTTATCATGAGTACATCTTGTCTATAAGCACCTTGTAGCGCTCGTTTATCACGGGGCGCTTCACCTTAAGCGTATTCGTAAGCTCTCCCTTCTCGAGGCTGAACGGCTCGGGCAGCAAGGTGATGCGCTTCACCTTCTCGTAGTTGGCGAACTCCTGCTGCAGGGTCTCTATCCTGTCCATAATGAGGGCTATCACCTTCTCGTTGCGGCAAAGGTCGCCGCAGTCAGTGTAAGCTATGTTGTTCTGCTGGGCGTACTGCTCCACCTGTGGGTAGTTAGGTATCACGAGGGCGGAGACGAACTTCCTTTGGTCGGCTATCACCACTATCTGGTCGATGTAGCGGTCCACGCAAAGCTTCGACTCAAGCATTTGCGGGGCGATGTACTTGCCGTTGCTCGTCTTGAACAAGTCCTTCAGTCTCTCCGTCAGGTACAGCTCCCCGTCCTTCAGGTAGCCTGCGTCTCCCGTGTGGAACCATCCCTCGTCGTCTATCGCAAGGGCAGTAACCTCAGCCTTACGGTAGTAGCCCTTGGTTATCGTCTCTCCCTTAAGCAGTATCTCGCTCTTCTCCCCTATCTTCACCTCAACGCCCGGCAGCACCCTGCCCACGCTGCCAATGGTTATGGGGTATTCGGGGCGGTCGAGGCTCACGGTCGCCGTTGTCTCCGTCATGCCGTACCCCGTTATCATCGTTATCCCTATCGAGCGCACGAACTCCTCCACCACGGGCGGTATGGCTGCCCCTGCCGTGGGGAAGAGGTGATGTCGGTCTAAGCCAAGCTTTCGGTGGAGGACGCTGAACGTTGTGCTCTCGTAGAACTTGTACTTCACCTTTAGCCACACGGGCGGCTCCAATCCCCGTGCCAGGTAGCGCACATTATGCTCCCTGCCAACGGCGAGAGCCTCGAGCAGCATACGCCTTTGCACGCCCTTGCTTGAGAGAACTATCTCCTGCACGGCAGCGTACACCTTCTCCCAGAAGCGAGGCACGGCGCACATACAGGTGGGGTGCACCTCACGCATCGACTGTAGCACCTCAAGCGGACGAAGGTTAACGGCAAGCGTCGCCCCTTGGGCTATGCAGAGGTACGTCCAGCCACGCTCGAAGACGTGCGTGAAGGGCAGGAAGTTAAGCACGAGGTCGTCCTCGCCCACCATCAACACCCCGTCGTGCGCCTTGATGGCAGCCTCGTACATGCGGTGCGTCACCATCACCCCCTTGCTCAAGCCCGTCGTGCCGCTCGTGTAGAGTATGTTGGCGAGGTCGTCGGGGTTGCGCTCCTCGGTCAGCTTGTCCACGGCGTAGCTGTTGTCTATCTCCCCGCCCAGCCTGAGGAACTCCCAGAAGAAGACGCTCGTGTGGTCTTGCTTGTGCAGCCTCACGTCGTTGCTGAAGATGATGAGCCGCCTCAGGCAAGGCGTGAACTGAAGCACGCGGAACGCCACGTCGTACTCTGCCTGCTCGCCCACGAAGATGTAGCGGATGTTAGCGTCGGTGACGATGTACTTCACCTGCGCCTCAGAGCTTGTGGCGTAGAAGGGGATGACCACAGCCCTCACAGCGTAAGCCCCGAAGTCGACGTACAGGCACTCGGGCATGTTCTGCGAGAACACCCCTATGTTCTCCTGCACCCCCACCTGCAGCCTCAGCAGGGCGCTGCTCACGAGCCGCACGTTCTGCGAGAAGTCCCTCCACGACACGCCCGTCCATTGCGCAGCCTTGCCGTCGCCGTAGTCTTTGTGGTACATCGCTATGCGGTCGCCGTACCTCTCTGCCTGCGAGTGTATAAGAGTGGAAAGGGGACAGCGGTTCTGCATAGCATTAAGTAGGATGCCTGCAAAGATATGCCTTTTCTCTTTTATTTCCTACCTTTGCCCCTACAAACTATGATTGCCATGGACAGGGAAGTGTTGCTCGACGAGGCGGTTGCCCTTTTGAGAAGGCTCATAGAGACGCCTCGCCTCAGCCGCCACGAGGGGGAGGCAGCCGACGTGCTTGAGGGCTTCCTGCGTGGGCGGGGGCTTGCCTGCGAGCGCATTGGCTCGAACCTCGTCCTCGGCTTGGAGCGTCACGACGACAGCCTTCCCACCCTGCTGCTCTGCGCCCACATAGACACCGTTAAGCCCACAACAGCCTGGACAAGAGAGCCTTACGTGCCGAGCCTCGAAGGCGAAGCCCTCTACGGCATCGGGGCTAACGACGACGGCGCGTCGCTCGTCTGCCTGCTGCAAGCTTACCGTATGCTGCTTCAGAGCAAGCAGCCCTACAACCTCCTGCTTGCCCTCACTGCCGAGGAGGAAGTGAGCGGCAAAGGGGGCATCGAGAGCGTGCTGCCCCTGCTGCCGAGGGTGGACGTGGCGCTCGTCGGCGAGCCCACTGCTATGCAGCCCGCCATAGCCGAGAAGGGCTTGATGGTGCTCGACGTAACAGCCAAGGGCAAGGCGGGGCACGCCGCTCGCCAGGAGGGGGACAACGCCATCTACCACGCCATCGACGATATGCAGTGGTTCCGCACGTACCAGTTCCCCAAGCAGAGCCCCCTGCTCGGCGCGGTGAAGATGACGGTGACCGTCGTAAGCGCAGGCACGCAGCACAACGTCATCCCATCGGAGTGCCAGTTCACCGTGGACGTTAGGAGCAACGAGCTTTACTCCAACGAGGAGCTTCTCAGCCTAATAACCCAGAGCGTCAAGAGTGAGGTTAAGGCACGCAGCACACGCCTCGGCTCAAGCAGCATCAGCCCCTCGCACCCTCTCGTGCGCCGCACTGTGGAGCTTGGGGGCAAGCCATTCGGCAGCCCGACCTTAAGCGACCAGGCACTCCTGCCCTTCCCCTCTCTTAAGCTTGGCCCGGGCGATAGCCGCCGCAGCCACACCGCCGACGAGTACATTCTCTTGCAGGAGCTACGCCAGGCCATACCTTGTTATTATAGACTCCTCGACGGCCTTAGCCTATAGCCGCCGTAACGCCTGTATAACACCCTTCGGACAACCCCTCGCAAGGGGTTCCTGACAACCCCTTGCGAGGGGTTCGGTTGGACCCCTTGCGAGGGGTTGTCTGGCGTGTCGTATATAGGCGTAACGAAGGGTCTTATACAGGGGCCACGGCGGAGGTATTATGGCTAACTTCGCGCCTGACTAATGAGCAAGACATTATGCACTTACCTTTTCTGGAGTCGCCCAGCGAGGGGCGGTTCGACGAGATTGCCCAGAGGCTGATGAACGGCTTCTGCGCGCTGAAGCGATGTTCGGGCAGCGGGGCCGAGCGCCTCTACCGCTTCGCAGAGATTGAGTTCTACCTCTACGATGCGGGGCAGCCGCAGAGGGATGTCATCGCCTACCCTCGTGCATGCCCCCGCGTGGAGTGGTTCTTCCACTACAGTGGTGTCGATATTGCCTTCGCCACGGAGCAGGCGGGGGGAGAGCTGCTCAGGTTCGGCGGCATACTGGTGCGAGGCGTTGAGGCTTACGAGAGGGACGCTGAGGGACGCTGGACGCTACGGGCTGCCATCGGAGGGCCGAGGCGCTCGATGTATGAGCTGTTCAACCACGCTGAGGGGATGCCCGACGTGGTGGAGCTTCCCGAGGGGCTGAGGCTGAGGCGGCCGATAGTGAAGACGAGCCGCGTCGGGGTGAAGAACGACCTTCCCTTCCGCTACGTGATGGAGGACGTCAGCTGGACTGAGTGGGCGGAGCGAGCCAAGGGGCAGCTTGACCCTGGGGGCAGGCTCGGCGTGAGGCTCGCGAGGGTGAAGGTAAGCTACAGCCCGAAGCCCGCCCGCTCTTACGGCAGGCTTCCTTAAGGCATCACCGCCCCACCCAAAGCTCGGGGTTGAGCGTTGCCGTCTCCTTGCGCAGCTGGAAGTGGAGCAGGTAGTTGCCCGTGCCGTCGTCCGCCACGGTGCCGAGCAGGTCGCGGGCCTTCACCTTCTGCCCCTTCGTGACGATGACCGAGGAGAGGTTGCAGTAGACAGAGATGTAGCTGCCGTGGCGCACCAGTACGTTCTTCAGCCCGTTCATCGAGAAGACGGCTGAGACCTCGCCGTCGAACACCGCCCTCGCCCTTGCGCCGCTCTTGCCCACGTAGTTCGTGCCTTTGTTCTGCAAGGTCACGTTCTTGGTGCCCGATATGTTCTGCGCATAGTGAGCCGCTATCATGTACTGCCCCGTGATGGGAACGGGCAGGCGGCCTCGGTTGTTCTCGAAGCTGCCGTTCAGCTTCTGGTCCTCCGCCGTCAACCATTTGCTTGGCGAGGCGCTGCCTTTGCTTGGCGTTGAAGAACCCGTGCCGCTGCCCCCGCCCGCCTTGCGTCGAGCCTCCTCCTCCGCCTTCTTGCGAGCCTGCTCAATCTCGTAGGCCACCTGCTGGTCAATCTTCTTCTGAAGGGCGGCAATCTGTGCGTTCTGGTCTTTCACCTGCTTCTGCAAGCCCTTCTCCTTTTTCTGTAGGTTGTTGACATTCTGCTGCTCCCTCGCCTGCATCTGGCTCAGCTTCCTTCGCTCCTCGATGAGGCTCTGCATCTTCTCTTGCGCCTCGCTCTTCATCTTCAGGAGGCTGTTCTGATAGGCAAGTAGCTTAATCTGCTCGGCTTGCACCTGCTCGCCGAGGGTTCGCTGGAAGGCGGCGTACTCTCGGGTGTAGCGCAGGCGGCGGTACATTTGGTTCACGTCCTTGGCAGAGAGGGCGTAGAGCAGGCTGCTGTTTATTTGGCGGTAGCCCTGCGCCATCCTGAGCGAGCGGACGTACTTCTGCTTCTTCAGCTGAAGCAGGGAGTCGGTGAGGCGTATCTCTTCCGTCAGGCTGTCGGTAAGGCGGCTGAGGCTGTCCAGCTCCTGTTCCGTGCGGTGTATGAACTGCACCCTCATCTCGATCTCACGGTCGAGGGTCTTGATTGTCTGCTGACCTTTCTTCACGCCCTTGCGAGTGTTGTCGAGGTCAGCCTGCGACTTCTTCAGGCTCTTCTGCAGCTTCGACTGTTGGCTCCTGAGGTCGCGCACCTTCTTGCTGTTCTGCGCGAGGCAGGGCGACAACGCAAGGGCGGCAAAGAGGATGGTGAGAAGACGCTTAGCCATAAGGGAAGACGCTAAGGTTAGCTCACTTGGCCACGCTCATGATAGCCTTCATCACCGTCTCCCCCGTCACTTCCTCGTAGCCCGAGGGGATGGAGGTGCGAGTGTCCCAGTCGCTGGTCTCCTGCACCTTGCTTAGCGTGAACGTGGCTTTGTACTGCTTCGAGTTGTTGTCCTTCAGCGTGAGGCTCAGCTCCTGCGGGAATTGCCCGTCGCTCAGAGGCAGCCAGCTTCCGTAGCTCCAGCTCACGTACTTGTTCGTCACGTCAGCGGCGTCGCCCCAAAAGACCCGCTGCAAGTAGTCGAAGTCAACGCCAGCCTCCCTCAGCGGGGCAATCTGTTTGTAAGCCACACGGCAGTAGCGCTTCTCCATCCTGTCGATGATGAGGATGGAGTCCTTCGTAAGCTCCATTGTGCCGACGTTCATCGAGACGATAAGCACCGAGTAAGTGAGGTTAATCTGCACCACATCGTCCCTGAGCAGGCGATAAGTGCCGCCGAGGCTTATGCTCTTGCCTCCCGCCTCGAGGCTCAGCTTCATCTTGGCTGTCAGACTGTTGACGCTCGTGTTGCGCCCGTTAACGAGGACGGCTTGCCCCGTTGCTCCGCCTTGCGTGGCATTGTGCGAGGAGCGGCAGCCCGCAAGTGCGAGCGTGAAAGCGAGCACGTAGATTAGCGATTTGTACCTTCTCATAATATGTTTTTCTCAAGCGAGAGCCGCGTCAGTCGTCCACTTCCTCGGGGACTGGCTCCACAGTCTCGACAGGCTTCTCCTTGTCTTTCTCAGTCTTTTCCTTCTCGTCCGCCAGCTTGTCGTAGCGCTGCGCCTCGTCCTCAAGCTCGTTGGCACGGTAGATGTCGGCTGCGTGGCGTATGACCTCCGCCCGCAGTTCCTCGTCGTCGAGCAACGTCTGGTCGTCGGCCGAAGGCGGTATGACGCGGTCGATGTAGAACTTTGCCATCGAGAGGTTGCCAATGCGGAAGAGCACCCACGCATACGTGTCGAGGAATGTCTTGTTCAATGGCTCCAGCTTGATGGCACGGTAAGCCATCTGCTCCGCCTTGTCGAGCTGCTCGCCCTGCAGGCTGAGGTAGTAGCTATAGTTATTGAGGCAGGAGGCGTTGTCCTCGTCGTAGGAGAGGCATTTCTCGTATGTCGCGTAAGCCTCCGCCGTGTCGCCCCGCTCGTGGTAACAGTCGCCGAGCACGTAATACAGGTCAGCCACGAGCGAAGGCTGCGAGTCGTCGTCCACTTGCCGCAGCCCGTTCTGGAACGCCTCGATTGCATCGTCCAGGCGGTCAGAATTGTAGAGCACAGCCCCGAGAAAGTAGTGATAGGACAGTTCTTCAGGGTAAGAGTTGATGCCGATACGGCAGATCTCAATGGCGTTCTCGTTGTCCTTCTCGTGAATATAATAAGGAAGCAGGTGGCGGATTGCGAGCTGGTTCGACGGGTCAACCCTGAGCAAGTCTCGCAGCGCCATAGCCAGCGAGTCCTGGCTTGCGTCGATGTAGGCGAAGAACGTGGCTCGCATCGTGTAAGCCTCGGGTGTCGGGTAGAGCCGCGTCAGGCTGTCGAGCACCTGCAGAGCATTCTCCTTCCCCTCGTCGTTGCCTTTCACCTCGTCTATCATATCGGAGAGCAGGCTTATGCGTATGTCGGTGGAGGTCTGCGGCGAGAACATCAGCGAGTCGCGCAAGGCTGAGCAGAGCGAGTCTTGCCCCTCGTGCCGGAGGTACTCCATCATAGCCACCTGCAAGGAGGCATTGTCGGGGTCGGCCTTGCGCACCGTCTCGTAGCAGTCCAGCGCCTTTTGCTTGTCGCCGTCGGCAAGGTACTCGCGCCCCAGGAACAGCGGGATGCGCAGGTCACGCGGGAATTCCTCCTCGAGCGAGGCAAGTTCGGCGAAGGCCTCTTTCTTCTTCTTTATTGAGCGGTAGAGGTTGTACTTCTGCATTGTCGTCGAGAGGCTTCTGCCCTCGAGCACCTCGATGCGGTCCAGTGCGTGTATGCATTTCAGCGCGTCGCCCTCGTTCTTGTACAGCTCGGCAAGCTGGTAGAGGATGTCCGTGCGCTTTGTCTGTATCTTTGCCAGCCGTTCCAGCACGGGGATGGTCGCCTGCTTGTCGCCCGCCTCGAGGTAAGCCGCCGCCAGCGTCTCCATGTACCAGGGGTTGTCGGCATCGAGCTCCGAGGCTTTGCGAAACATCGCGAGGCCCACACTGTCGCGCTGCAGGTAGTAATTCATATATGCCAGTTCGTAGAGGGCTTCAGGCGAGGTGGGGTCTATGCTTAGGCAATGTCGGAAAAGGTCGTGGGCCGCGGAGTAGTTGTCCGCAAGCTTTTGCTTTGTGCCTTCAATGAAGTAGTAGGAAAGCCGCCTTTTGTCAGCGTCGGAGATCTCGACGCGTGTGGCTGCGGGCTGTGTGCTTTTGTCTTTCTTCTTTGCGGCGCAAGGCAATGAGGCCAATGCGATGAGTATGATGACAACTTTTCTCACCCTCTTCCCGTGTGTCCGAAACCGCCCTCGCCACGCTGCGTGTCGCTCAGCACCTCAACAGCCTCCAGCTCCGCCTGCTCGCAGCGTGCCACCACCATCTGCGCTATGCGGTCCCCGTCGTTGATGACGAAGGGCTCCCGGCCAAGGTTCACAAGGATCACGCCCACGTCGCCGCGGTAGTCGGCGTCGATGGTGCCGGGGCTGTTCAACACTGTCACGCCGTGCCTCAACGCCAGTCCGCTGCGCGGCCGCACCTGCGCCTCGTATCCCGCCGGCAAGGCTATGCGCAGCCCCGTGGGCACGAGGCAGCGCTCAAGCGGCTGGAGTGTGACGGGCTCTTGCAGGCTTGCCCTCAGGTCCATCCCCGCCGAGAGGGGCGTGGAATACTGCGGCAACGGGTGCCGCGAGCTGTTTATGACGTGTATCTTCATTTGTCGGGGTGCTTGTCTACGCTGGCTTTGCCTCGCAAAATTATATATTAATCGGCACATTCAGCGGTACTTCCTTTGAAAAAGATGAGATTTTAAGCTACTTTTGCACTATGGCAATGGATTGGGCTAAACTGCTCTCTACGAAGCGCCTCGGGCAGGAGAACACGCCGGGCAGGAAGGACGACCGCTCCGAGTTTCAGCGCGACTTCGACCGCCTCATTTTCTCCGCAGCCTTCCGTCGCTTGCAGAACAAGACGCAAGTGTTTCCCCTCCCTGGTAGCATCTTTGTGCACAACCGCCTCACCCACTCGCTGGAGGTGAGCAGCGTGGGGCGCTCGCTGGGCAACGACGTTAGCAAGATACTGCTGCAACGCCATCCCGCGCTCCGCGGCTCGCTGCTCTCGGAGATGGGCAACATTGTCTCGGCCGCCTGCCTTGCCCACGACCTGGGCAACCCGCCCTTTGGCCACAGCGGCGAGAACGCAATCCGCGCATACTTCCGCGAGGGCGTGGGCCAGAGATTCCAAACGTACATTTGCCCCGAAACAAGCGATGGAATCGGCAATTCTGAGTGGAGCGACCTCATCCACTTCGAGGGGAACGCCAACGCTTTCCGCTTGCTCACGCACCACTTCAAAGGGCGCAGGAAGGGAGGCTTCGTGATGACTTACTCCACTCTTGCAAGCATAGTGAAATATCCTTACTCAAGCTCGCTGGCCGGCGCAAAGGGGAAGTTCGGCTTCTTTGAGGCGGAGAAGGCTGACTACTCGAAAATCGCCGATGAATTGGGCATTTTGCGAAGGGAAACAGGCAACGGCGCAGTGTGCTACGCCCGCCATCCTTTGGTGTATCTCGTCGAGGCGGCAGACGATATATGCTACGAGATTATGGACATCGAGGACGCTCACAAGCTCAAGATCCTCTCGACGGAGGAGACCACGGCCTTGTTGCTGGCGTTCTTCGACAGTGAGCGGCAGAAGCTCATCAAACGTAGGCTCTCGGAACTGGACGACAGGAACGAGCAGATTGTCTACCTGCGTTCCATCGCCATCAACTCGCTCGAGAGCGAGTGCGTGCGTGTCTTCGTGGAGAACGAACGGGAGATACTGGAGGGCAACTTTGAGGGGAGTCTAATAAAGCACGTGAGCGATCTCACCAGGACTGCTTACGAGAAGTGCGTCGACACGGCTCTCAACCGCATCTACAACGCAAGGATGGTGGTGGACATCGAGATTGCCGGCTACAAGGTGATAACTGAGCTGCTCGACCTCATGATGGAGGCGGTGACCAACAGCAACAAGACTTACTCCCGCATCCTCATTAACAGAGTGAGCACACAATACGAGATCCTCGCCCCGACGCTCTATGAGCGCACGATGGCGGTACTCGACTACATCTCCGGCATGACGGACATCTTCGCCCTCGACCTTTACCGCAAGCTCAACGGCATGTCGCTGGCCACGGTCTGACGGCCTGCTGCCTTTTGCGCAAACCCCTTGCTTTTATCGTTGGAATTCACTATATTTGCAACGTGTTCCGCTCGTTCCCTCCGGAGCACGCTCCGAAAAAGGCATAAAAACACCTAATTAGGTATCGGGCAACACCTAATTAGGAATCGAGCAACACCTAATTAGGTATCGGGCGATGTCTAATTATGTGTCGCCCGACTCGCAGCTTGTGTTGGGCTCACGACAAGCGTCGAGTCGGGCTGAAGACAATAAGCGTTCGGCCTTAACGCAACGTTGCCGTTCAGCGTAAGTTCAATTCCCGCCAGCCATAACGCACCGTGGCGATGCCCGCCGACACACAATTAACCCAAAAGGGGTTGCATAAGCGTAGCCGGGGGTTAAGTGAAGCGACACCCAAGGCTAACGTGCGAGCGATGGTTAGTGCCCAGGGTACTGCACATCTTCGCCACGAACGATTGCGCCGTCTCCCACGAACTATCGTTTGCAACAATGTGAACCCCTCTGGGGTTCGCTTCGCCCCATTAGCCATCGCCCATACGAGGCGTTGCCAACTGCCATCGGGCCGAGGCTGCTGCGGCTGTTATTCCGCGGGGTAGAAGAGGCGGCCCGAGTTGAACTTGAGATATTCGGGATGCTGCGCGGCGAACGTGTCGATGTGGCGCATGCGCTTTTGCTGGAGGATCTCGTCAACGGCGATGAGGATGCCGGTCTCCTCGACGTCGCCGAATCCGTCGTTGATTGCCGTCCCGAAGAGCTTCATCGTAGGGCTGAGGCCCATGTACGCGTTCACCAACGGAGGGATGTTCAGCCCACGCTCGTGTACTTTGGACTTGAGTATCCTATAGTCGCCTGCGAAGTCTCCGCACGTGAAGATGGCGCTGAGCTCTTGTTCGCTGTGCTCAAGTTGCAGCGGCTGCATCGGCAGAATCAGCTTGTCCGGGTCGGGGAAGTGCTTGCGGAGGAAGTAGAGTATCATGTCGCGCGCGAGGCGGTCGTAGCTGGGATACATCGTGAACTTGCCGAAGAGATAGCGGCAAGACGGCTCGATGACGACGAGCGCCCCAAGTCCGTCCCACAGATTGTCAAGGGCGAAGATGCTCTTCTTATCGTACTGCGTGCTTTGATACTCGTGTGTCACGAAGCTGCGGCCCAGTTCGATGGTGTAGGGGAGATAGTTCGTGATGAAGTTGTCGCTGAAGCGGAACATGTGGCTCGTGGCGAGTATCGGCTGCCCGTCTTTGTCGAAGTCCACCTCCTTGCCGAGGCGGTAGCGGTAGCCGCCCAGTATCAGCTCCTCGCGGGGATCCCACACGATGAGCTGCTTGTACGGATGCTCGCACGTGTCGAACTCGTCGAGGTCGAGCTCCTTACCCGTGCCTCCGCCCGCGGCTCTGAAGGTTATCTCCCTCAGCCGCCCTATCTCGCGCAGGACGTTCGGTGAGTCCTGCCACGTGACAACGTAGATGATGTTGCCGCTGCGGTTTGTCTTCCTTAGTCGCTTCTCTTCCGTTAGCTCCCGCTTAAGCAGGCCGACGGGTACAGGGTCGATGATTTCAGCGCTCATACTCATTCAGATCTTGTATACTTCTTCCTTAACAAACTCGGCCCACTCCGTGGCCGGCCTCTCCTTCGTGAAGGTCTGCCACGGGATGGGCTTGCCTATTCTCACCTCATAGCAGTTGCCGCGCGAGCGGTACATCTCGTCGGGCAGCAGCGCCATTGCGAAGTTAGGCAGCCGAAGCCGCTTGCACAGGTTCGCCACCCGATAGAACCTCTTGCTGTTCTCTCCAAGGAAATGTATCGGCACAACGTCGCGCTTGTGCTGCACGCTTTTGACGATGAACGACTTGCCCCACTTGAGGTCTCTCACCACGCCGCCTTGCTTGCGGCTGCACAAGCCTGCGGGGAACATGATGACGTGGTTGTCGCTGCGGAACGCCCCGTCAACCATCTCGGGGAGGCTGCGTGACTGCGCGCCTATCTTGTTGATGGGAACGCAGAGGGGTGCCAAGCCCCGCAGGTTCATCAGCAGGTCGTTGACGAGGTACTTCACCCGTCCGTCGTAGAACTGGCCAAGCACGGAGCCGAGCGTGACACCGTCGATGGCGCCCAGCGGATGGTTGGAGACGAAGGTGTACCTGCGTGCGTCGGTGGGGAGGTTAGCCTTTCCCTTCACCGTCACCTTCACGCCGAGGTAGTCGAGCGTGCCTTGGCAGAAGTCCACGCCCATGCGGCCCTGCTCGAGGTACTTGTTGATGAAGTCCTCGTGGATAAAGCGCCGGAGCCAAGAAAAAAAGGAGTTAGGGATGTATTTCGCCCTAACTCCTGCTCTTTGCTTTACTATCTTCTCGATGTCAATCAGTGTGACTGCGTCAGGGTTCACTTCACAAGATGCTGACGATACGGTTGTTTATGCGGTAGCGCCCACGTGGCAGGCCGTAGAGCCAGTTCTTGCCCGTGGCGAGCTGCATAGTGAGATAGAGAGCCCCGCCTTGCGTGTAGATGGGCAGCTCTTGCTTGTGCTTGCTGCTCACGCAAAGGCTGTTTCCTTTGACGGTAAGGCTGACGGGGTAGGCGCTGTGGGCAGCTTTCCCGTTCAAGGCTTCCGTCCAAGCCGACCTCCTTGGCACTGAGTCAGAGATCGCGCTCTTCAGATTGTCGTGACCGGCCATTGCGAAGAGGCTGCCCGCCAACATAGCCAAAAGTAGAAGAAAACGTCTCATAGTTATCATATTCGCTTACAAAATTAGCCATTTCCGCATAAACGTCAAAGCTTGGCCGCCTAAATTTATGGCAATGACAACGTGGTTGCTATGCGTCGCTTACAAATCCGCCATTAAGAATAACGGCAAACGCTAAAGGCTGACAACCGTTTAATCCGCTGATAGACTGCTGATTTAGCGTTTCCTTCTATTGATGCTCACTGAACAAGATTGCCAGAATGGCATTTCTGTTCAGTGTGAGTGGCTTTGGCTGGATAAAGGCAGGATGATCTGTCGTTAACTATGTGAATAAACGTCCCCGAAGTTCGCTTCGATAAAGAATATATGGAAAACCTTGCCTTCTTGCAGCCCTACGAACACGTGGTTATCTCCCGTCGCACGGAAGACATCCAAGTCCACTTCCTTCGTCACAAAGGTCGGAAGTTGTTGCCGAGGGATTATTTGCTCCACAGGAATATGTTCCATGCCACAAGAGTGCCTATGTGAACTTCGAATCTCACTCCATCCAAGTTCCGACAATTTCTGCAGTCTCTTCAGAAAGGAAAGAAAGAAGGCGGGGTTCTTGACTTGTTAATGGAGTAGTCCTTAAAGTATTTGAATGAGAACAACGGGAAGTCTATCGAAGAGAAGCTTTCAATCTCCTTTGCACTTATAGTGTTGCTTTCTACTATCTCCTTTATAAGTTTGAGAGTGCCCTTGCCATCCTTTTTCTCTTTTCCCTTTCGCCTCTCCTTTTTAGAACTCATCGTTGCAACCTGCTTTTAAAGAAGTCTTTCATCTTCTCCTTGCTAATAACATTACCGTCACCTGTTGGCGTGCTTCTCCACGGAGCTTCTGCGTGGGTCATATCCTTCAAGCCCCATGCGGAATACTTGCCGTACACCTTATATACTTCATCGAACAGTGCCTCTTCCCTTTTGTCGTTGAAATGAAATGCTCTGTTTCTGTCGGGGGCTATCCCAGTTCTTCCGTACTTCTTGTAATGCTCATATACTGACAGGACGACGGGACCATAAGTCCATGCCTCTATTTCCTCGTCAAATAGGGGAGTATCGAAGTAAGCGAGATGGAAGCCTTGCTGATAATAGAGCATCTTCTGCAACTTCATATTCGACATTAAGTCCTCGCCTCCTTCGGAGTTCTCGGCATAGAGCAAGAGTTCGTTAGCTATATCCAATACATTATAAGCCATAATATAAGCGATATTAGCAGGTTCTGCTTGCAAAATTATGGATTAATCACGATTTTAATGTAAGAGCGACGCCGCTTTAACACTTGCAACTCCTTCTGCCCCTTGAAAAGTCGAGGGAAGGCAAGCCTTCCTTGGCTGCCTTCCCTCTTCATCCCACATACGCTGGCGGCTTGGTTGCCGCCGGCTTTTGCTTACTTGGCAAGCACCTTCTTGCCGTTTATCAGGTATATGCCCTTTGTCGGCTTCTGCGAGAGCCGCCTGCCGCTGAGGTCATAGATGATGTCCTCGCCCGCTTCCTTATTCACTGTGTCAATGCCGGTCGAAATAGTGAATGTTATCGTGTACTTTGCGCTCAGGCTGTCGTCGTCTTTCGCTGTCACTACTATAGTAAGCTTCAGGGTCAGGTTGTTGTATTGATAGCTTACGTCAGTGCCTTCGGCTGCGGTAATCGACAGCTCTTCCTCTTTGTAAGAGCCTGCTACCGTAAGGCCGTCGGAGAGTGTCGTGTCGCCATACGTGGCGTTGAGGCTAAGGTCGGGGGTGAGGAACGTGATGGTATACGTCTCGTACTGGTCGTGCTCGTCCCTTGCTGCCACGGTTATGGTAAGCACGCCCGTCGCCTCGTCGTATTGAGAGGTGACCGTAGCCCCTTCGCCCGAAGTGACCATCAGCTTGTCTGCGTCGTAGGCGGCGTAAAGCGTGGTGCCATCCACCACTGCCTCTCCGTTCCACGTTGCGCTGAGGCTAAGGTCGGGCGTGTCGAACGTGATGGTGTAGGTCTCGCTTAGGCTCTTGTCGTCCTTTGCGCACACGGTGATGGTGAGCACGTACGTTGTCCCCGTCTCGGTGTAGTTGTAAGTCACGGTAGTGCCTTCGGCAGTCTCAATCTCCAGGTACTTCTCGTTGTAAGAGCCCTCGAAGGTCATGCCCCCTTGTAGTGCCGTGTCGTCGAGCGAGGCGTGAAGGGCGAGGTCGGGAGTGACGAAGGTGATGGTGTACGTCTGGTTTGAGGTGTTGTCGTTGCTTGCCGTAAGGGTTATGGTAAGCACGCCCGTCGCCTCGTCGTAGAGAGAGTTGACCGTAGCGCCC
>JAJPYQ010000082.1:41119-66903 GCA_021204865.1 Prevotellaceae bacterium
GGTTATGGTAAGCACGCCCGTCGCCTCGTCGTAGAGAGAGTTGACCGTAGCGCCCTCGCCTGCTGTTAGTGCCAGCTTGGAGGCGTCGTAAGAGGCGTAAAGCACCGCACCGTCCTCTATCGCCTCGCCGTCCCACGTTGCGCTGAGGCTAAGGTCGGGAGCGGCGAACTGTATGACGGTGCTGTTAGCCTTCCCGTAGCCTTCCACGATGACGGTGAGCGTGTAGGTGTCTGGGTCGTAGTAGACGGTGGGGCTTTCCGAGCCGTTGCCTGTTGCCTTGACCGTGAGCAGGCTCTCGTCAAAGGCAGTCTCATACTCTTCCTGCGCCTGCTGTCCGTTGTAGGTGATGGTGGGTCGCAGGTCGAGGATGCCGTAGTAGGTGAGTGCCGTTGCGTCGCTGCTGATGGTGAGAGTGTTCTCTCCGTCGTAGTAGAACGTGTCGCCATTGTCAAAGCCATAGATGCCTGCGGGCATCTGCCCTATATTCATCGTGGTGACATCATCATCGAACTGGTCGCTGAACACGGCGAGGTTAAAGGAGACACCTTCTTTGAGTGTGGCAGTCTCAGCCTTGCAGCTGAAGTAGTAGGCAAGGTAGAGGGCGGGCGAGACGAGCATCCACTTCGTGTTCTCTACGCCTGAGGTCTCCTCGTAAGTGTCCTTACCAGTGTAATAAGAGGTAAGCTTCGTCATACTCTCTGCCCCTGCGAAGACGTTGGAATAGTACTTCGTCGAAAAGATGACAGCCTCACTGTCGTAGTACTTCATCTTGCTGCGGTACATCTCCACGAAGCCTTCGCCTTGCGAGAAGGTGAACTCCATCCCGTCGCCAAAGCTCGTTTGGTTGCTTGTTACAGGCACGAGCGAAGAGTCGAACTCCTTGCTATAACTATCCCTGTCAATACGTAGATACGTGTCGGCTTCGCTGATGACTGTGCCGTCTGTTTGGTTGACTTTCCAGTACTTCTCGGGGCTTACCAAGAGGGTGTTGTCGCTATTAAGGTAGCCTCCAACGTAGCTATTATAAAGGTATAGGCGGGTGTCGTCCGTTATATCCTCCAGCGTGCTGCTTACTATCTCTGGCACCGTCACCTCGTCGTTCTCGAAGTTCTCCTCCAGGATGCCTGCGAACTGTATGGTGTAGGTGTTCTGGTTCGTTGCGTCCTCGCTTATGTTGTCGCCCTTCACGGTCAGGGTCAGCGTGTAGCCGTTGTCCTTCGTCGGCTCCGCCTTTTCCACGGAAGCTCCCGCCCCAGTGGTGGTGCACTTCAGCAGCTTCGAGCTGTAGAGGGTGTTCACGCTCGCGGCGTTACCAGTGAAGACGATGTCTTCCCCGGCGTACGTCGCCCCTTCGAGCTCGCTGTTGTACACCATCTCTATGTCATCGATGTAGAGGTAGTCATTTGCGCTGCCCTCACCCGGTGTCTCGTTGGTGGTGAAGGTGGCGAGTATCAGCCCTGGCCTGACACTGCCGCTGTAGCCAAGCGTGCCGTCGTTGTCATAGTCGAAGGGTAGGGTGTACTGCACCCAGCCGTCGCTTCCGGGGATGCCCTGCTCCGCGTGCGCCACGATGATGCTCTCGTCCGTGACGTTGTCCGTCGGGTCGTACATCACGGTGTTCGCCTTGTGCAGGTAGACGCTCACTCGGGCGTTGCCCGTGCCTGACGATGCGGGCAGGAACTTAAGCCACACCCTCATCGAGTCGGGGCGGCCGGTGAAGGGGGTGTAGAACTGGTTGTTCTCCTCCCCGTACGTGTCCGCGTCGCCTGTGTTGGTGGGGTCGGAGAAGTTGTAGTTGCCCGTGCCGTCGGTGGCGGAGAGGCTGTTGCTGTATATCTGCCCGTTGGTCATCACGCCGTTGGCCACTATGCCAAGGATAGACGTGGACTTCACGTAGGCGCTCTTGGTGCTTGTTGAGCCGGAGCGCACGTCCGTGCTCTGGCATAGCTTCTCTCCGCTGCGCCCCATGCTGCCTACTGCTCCCGATATCGTGCCGTAGCCGTGCCAGCCGAGTGGCTCGGTGTAGCTCTTGGAGACGTAGGAGACGACGAAGTCCTCCTCGAAGTCTGAGTTGGGGAACTGGTACTGCGCCCTTGCCGCGAGGGCGGCGGTGAAGAGGGCTAACAAAGTGAATAGGTTTCTTTTCATACTCTTTATTTGTGGTGTTAGGTTGTTGTTGTCCGTTTGTCTGCGGCAAAGGTAGCCGCCCTTCCCCTCCCCGCGCTGCCGAAAGGGTAACAATCGGGGGCTTACCGAAATAGAAGCGCCCCTACCGTAATGGGCTTGAAGGGTCACGGTGAGGCTTCGTGAAGGGTAGCAGTGAGGCTTCGTGAAGGGTAGCAGTGAGGCTTCGTGAAGGGTAGCAGTGAGGTGTCGAAGAACCCCTCGCAATGGGTACGATTGAACCCCTCGCAAGGGGTTGCTCTGAACCCCTCGCAATGGGTTGCTTGAAGGGTGTTATATAGACGTAACGAAGGGTGTTATACAGGGACCACGAAAGGCCACGGGCAGCAATGAGGAAGCCGACCCCTGCCTTGGAGCCGGCTTCCTTATATATATTATGGTATAGCCCTGGGGGCGCTGCTTACTTGAGCACCACCTTCTTGCCGTCCACGATGTAGATGCCTGCCTTGCCGACGGTCTGCACACGGCGGCCGCTGAGGTCGTACGTGCCTGTGGCGGGCTTCGTGAGGCTGACGGGCTTCACGCCCAGTGCTGTGCCGCCGCCGAAGACCACGTTGACGCTGCCCATCGAGGCGAGCATCGTGCCCGAGAGGTCTATGTCTATGACGAGGTAAAGCTCCTCGTCAGTCATCATGCCTGTCATTTCGACTGGCAGCTCGCCCAGCAGAGTGCCGTACCAGAATGAGATGTCGTCGCGGTCGCCCTTGGTGATGGTGATGGTCTCAGAGCAGCTGAAGGTGCTGACCGTGTCGCCTCTCTCCACCTGGATGCTGTCCACCTCGATGTTGCCTATTGCCATGTCGCCCATCACGAAGTTGTTGAGCACCACGTTGACGCTGCCGTCCCCAAGGGTTTCAACGGTCACCGTCGCGTCGGCTGGATTGGAGCTTGTCTCCCCGATGGTGTAGACGAGCTTCTCGGTGTAGTCCTGGCTGCTTACAACCTCCTCCTCGGGCTCGTCGGGCTCTACCTCGGGCTCGTCGGGCTCTTCGTCAGGCTCTTGGGCTGCGGTGAAGTCGCTGCCGAACTCTACGTGTATGGTCTGCGACACGCCGCTCACCGTCATCGTTATGTCTATGTTGACGTAGAGCTGCTTGTCGGTCATCTTGCCCGTCATCGTGAGGGGCACGTCCCCGAGCACAGGGCCGAGCCAGTCGTCCTCGCTGTAGCCCTCAAGGTCGCCCGCAGAGACAGTGGTGGTTCCCTCGAAGGAGAAGGTCTCGTAGCCGTCCTCCTCAGTCACCGTGACGTTGTCCAGCTCTATGTTGCCCACTGCGGCTTCCTCGCCGAAGAGGGTCATGGTAAGGTTGTTGAGCAGGAAGTTGATGTTCCCGTTGTCGAGCTTCTCGACGGTCACTGTCGTGCCGGGCACTTCGCTGGTCTGGTTAATCCCCATCATCGTCACCGTCACCGCCAGCGTGTCGGTGTAGGTCAGGGTCTCCGTCACAGTGTATTCAGGCTCTTCGGTCTCCTCCTCGTCATTCCCTTCTTCCTCCTCAGGCTCTTCCGCAGTCACCTCGAAGTCGCTGCCGAACTCCACGTGTATGGTCTGCGACACGCCGCTCACCGTCATCGTTATGTCTATGTTGACGTAGAGCTGCTTGTCGGTCATCTTGCCCGTCATCGTGAGGGGCACGTCCCCGAGCACAGGGCCGAGCCAGTCGTCCTCGCTGTAGCCCTCAAGGTCGCCCGCAGAGACAGTGGTGGTTCCCTCGAAGGAGAAGGTCTCGTAGCCGTCCTCCTCAGTCACCGTGACGTTGTCCAGCTCTATGTTGCCCACTGCGGCTTCCTCGCCGAAGAGGGTCATGGTAAGGTTGTTGAGCAGGAAGTTGATGTTCCCGTTGTCGAGCTTCTCGACGGTCACTGTCGTGCCGGGCATTTCGCTGGTCTGGTTAATCCCCATCATCGACACCGTCACCGCCAGCGTGTCGGTGTAGGTCAGGGTCTCTGTCACCTCCTGTGCGAAGCCAAGGGAGGCTGCGCAGAGGCAGGCTGCTGTAAGTAAAAGCTTTCTCATATACAATTATAATTAGGTTGGTTAAACGTGTTCAGTATCTGTACGCCAAGCCCACCGTTGCGTAGATGGGGTAGAGCTTGAACTCGACGGTGGGGAAGTCGGGCTCGAAGATGTCGCTCAAGCTCCAGTCGAGCAGGGCGAAGACGTTCATGTGGCGTGTCGCCTTCCAGTCGAAGGCGAACTCCAGTCCCGCTGTCCAGTTGCGCAGGTTGTCGGAGAAGTCGTACGTGGCGGGAGAGGAACGGTCTATGTTCACCTTCTCGCCCACGGGGCTGTCCACACGGAGGTAGCCCACGCCCTCCTTGTTGTCGTACACCTGCCCCTTGAAGCTCTCGCTGACGAAGACGGTGAAGAAGGGGCCTGCGCTTATGTTCCATCGGGGAGACACGCGCACGGTTGCAAGCACGGGCATCGTGAGCCCCCAGAGCTCCACGTTGGTGATGTCGCAACCAGTGAAGTAGCCCGACATGGTGTTGCCCTCCTGCGTGAGCGACATCTTGTAGTTCTTCACGTCGGCGCTCGTGTGGAAGCCCTCGTAGACGAAGTGCCACCCCACGCTGAAGCCCCAGCGGCGGGAGAGCATCTTGTACACGTCCGCTCCTATGGTAGCCCCTCCGTTGGGCTGGAAGGCGTTGATGCTGCGTATCTCGCTGGGCAGGGGGATGGGCGTTGTGCCGCCTATGGTGTAGCCAAGGCGCACGATGATGCCTCCGCCCCCTTGGCTTGTCGGTCCCCACTTCTCGTATTTGTCAGTGTCGCCGGCCGAGGCGGTGAGGCAGAGCGACAGGAGTAAGCCTAAGGCAATGTATCTCATACTGGTCATTATTCGCAAGTGACGACGATGTTGTCTATCCACAGCTTCGAGCCAATGGCTCCCTCGAAGTAAGCCCCCTGCCAGCTGCTCGAGAAGCCGACGATCATGTTGTAGCCGTTGTTGGCAAGTATCTCCTCGTCAGGCTCTTGGGTGTATTCCACGTCCATATCGAAGAGCTGCCACTCCTTCGTCACGCCGTGTATGGGGTCGCTGCTAAGCTTGTCGCTGCCGTCGGCGTTGTAGTGGTGGGGCAGGCGTGCCTTACCTATTATATATGGGCTGCTCAGCACGTCGTCGCCGTTGAGCTGCACCTGGTTGCCCTGCTCGTCTTGGTTGCGGTACACCACGACGTAGGCGTCGGGTTCGTCCACCACGCCGGCCACGGGCGTTCCGTTCTTGTCCTGGAACGTGTCGCCCATCTCGCACTTCATCCACACTTTGAAGTTGACTGGCTTGTGCTTGAAGGGAAGGCCGAAGAGCGTCGCCTTGCGGGCGTCCTTAAGGGCGTTGGTCACGTCGAAGTAGCCGTCGAAGAGGCTGCCCGAGGCGATGAGGATGTTCACCATCTTGCCGAAGGGGCCCGCGTCGAGTGTCTCCATCTTCACGCAGTCGGTGCTGTCGGGGCCGCCTCCGATGACTGGTATCGTGGGGTATTCGAAGGGCTTCGCGCTCGACTTGCTGAGCTTGTAGCCAGGGTTGCCGTTCTTCCACGGCTCGCTGCCGAAGAGCTCCGTGACGCTCGTCTCGTCCGTCTCGGTCCAGACGAAGTAGACGCTCTTGTCGTCCACGGTCTTCGACGGGTCGCTCAGGGCGTAGTTGCCGTTGAAGTCGAAGCTGAGCACGAGCATATCCTCTGTGCTCTCGCGGTCTATGCGCACGCATATCTTGTACTCGCGGCTCCAAGCCTTGTCCTCGGACACTACCTTGAAGCGCTGCGTCCTCTCCTCGGAGAAGTCCACCGCGCTGCCGTTCTGGAACTGCTGCCACTCCCCGCCCTCTGTCAGGATGTACGGGGTAGCTCCCTCGGTCACCTTAAGCGTGAGGGGCAGGGTCGTTATCTTAGCCTTGCGCCTCGCGAGGAAGCCGACGCTGTCGGAGACGGAGCTGACCGTCTGCAGGGTGTCGTACTCGTGATACAGCACTGTCACTGGGTCGTCCACGTGTATGCTCACCGCCTCGATGTCGCACTCGGTGTTGAGCGGCTCGTCGCCGAAGCAGGACGTGAGCAGCGCCGCGCCGAGGCAGAGGAGGGGAAGCGTTAGGGCTTTGTTCATCTTATAAGTATTCGCTCTTGGTTTTGCACCTACAAAGGAAAGGCGACATTAGGGTAGCGAGGCAACTTTTCGGTTAAATGCGTCAATAAGACCGAAAAAGGGGCGCTATGACCGCCTCGTACGACCCTCCGCGGTCCCTCGTACGAGTCGCTGCGGTCCCTCGTACGAGGCTTCGCAACTTGTAGGGCTACGCTTCGCAACTTGTAGGGTTACGCTTTGCGGACCCTAAGTTTAGGTGTTGCGAAATCCTAAAATATGCCCATTTCATCGAGTATTTTGCCTTTTCCTGAGCCTCCTGCAGGTCATTATGCCAACCGAACTGAGGCGCCGCAAGGGCAAAGCGAAGGGGGAGGGAAGGGTGCGGGTAATTGCGGTAATCTGCGTGTTCCGACTATTTTAAGCGTGCGTTTATTAGGAGCTGCGCCCGTTTTTTTCTACCTTTGGAGCCGTATTGAGGAACGAGAGATGCTCAGCGAGACTTACCACATCCCAGTGCTTGCGCAAGAGACCGTCGACGGCTTGGCAGTAAGGCCCGACGGGGTGTACGCCGACCTCACCCTCGGCGGGGGCGGCCACAGCCGCAGGATACTCGAGAGGCTCGGCAAGGGCGGCCGCCTCTACGGCTTCGACCAGGACGAGGACACCCTCCAAGGCGCCCCCGAGGGCGATGAGCGCTTCACCTTTGTGCACAGTAACTTCCGCTTCCTCCGCAACTGGCTTCGCTACTACGGCCAGCCTGAGGTGGACGGGATTGTGGCCGACCTTGGCGTGAGCAGCCACCACCTCGACACGGCGGAGCGAGGCTTCAGCTTCCGCTTCGACGCTCCCCTCGACATGCGGATGAACCAAAGAGCCTCGACAACGGCCCGTGCGGTCGTGAACGAATACAGCGAGGAGCGGCTCGCCGACGTGCTGAGGCTCTACGGCGAGCTCGCCTCGAGCAGGCGATTGGCGGCGGCCATAGTGGCGGCCAGAGAGAGGCGAGACATAGAGACGACGGGGCAGCTCGTGGAAGCGCTGAAGCCTCACCTTGGCAAGGAGTGCTGGAAGAAGGACATGGCGAAGGTGTTCCAAGCGCTGCGCATAGAGGTGAACGGGGAGATGAGGGCGCTGCGGGACATGCTCGGGAGCGCCGCGACCCTGCTCAGACCTGGCGGCAGGCTTGTGGTGCTGACTTACCACTCGCTCGAGGACCGCATGGTGAAGAACGTGATGCGCACAGGCAACGCCGAGGGGCGGGCGGAGCAAGACGCTTTCGGCTGGCAGAGAAGCCCTCTGAGGCAGGTGGGCAAGATTATTACCCCAAGCCCCGAAGAGCAGGAGCGTAACCCAAGGGCAAGGAGCGCCAAGCTGAGAATAGCCGAAAGGACAGGGCAATGACGGAAGACGAGCAGCTGAAGAACACCGAAGAGGCTGAGGAGCAGCAGCTTGCCGCTGAGGCGGAGACACCGCAAGAGGAGAGCGCCCGGGAGGAAGGCTTGGCAGAGGAAGCTCCCGATGAGCCTGCGGAAGAGCCTCTGGCAGAGCCCGCCGGGACACCAGAGGTTGAGCCACTTGAGCCCGAAGCCCCGAAGCTGGGCAAGTGGAGGCGCAGGATGCTCGACATACTGCTTCACGAGAGCGACAGGGAGGAGGAGGACGTGGCGACGCTGCTGGGCATCGTCCGCCGGATGGACGGGGAGTGGTTCCTCAGGCAGATGCCCCTCGTGCTCGTGGTGGTGATATTCATGATAGTGAGGACGACGAGCCACTACCAATGGCAGCAGCAGCTGATAGACCGCGAGGAGATAAACAGGCAGATAGAGGACGTGACCTACCGCGCCACCGCCATAAGCAGCGACCTGACAGAGAAGATGCGGCAAAGCAAGATAGAGAGAAAACTGAAGATGGACGGCGACTCGACGCTGCTGCCAAGCGTGGAGACCCCCTTCGTCATCAACGTTAGCCCCGAAGACAAATGAGGAACAAACTGAAGCTCTGGACGTTGTTCGCCCTCTTCCTTCTGGCCGGGGTTCGCATAGTGTTCGTCGCCGCCTACTCGATGGTTGCGGAGAGCGACTACTGGGAGGTGGTTAAGGACAAGTTCACGCGTGACAGCATCTGCATCCCCGCTCAAAGGGGCAACATACTCTCAAGCGACGGCAAGACGATGGTGGCCTCTGTGCCTGAGTTCCGCATACTGATGGACTTCGTGGTCATCGACAAGGACTCCGACATTCGCGTAAAGGCGCAGGCGTGGCGAGACTCCGCCCTCAGCAGAGACATCGACTCGATAGCGACGGGACTGGCGGTCATCTTCCCCGACCGCTCGGCTGAGTGGTTTAAGGAGCGCATTGAACGGGGGAGGAAGCGAGGCTCGCACGCCTGGAGGGTTTACCCTGGACTTGCGACGTACAAGCAATACCAAGAGTGCAAGCAGCTGCCGCTCTTCCGTGAGCGCCAGTATAAAGGCGGCTTCTTCGTGGAGAAGAGTATGCAGAGGAAGAAGCTGTACGGTTCCTTGGCAGCCCGAACGCTTGGCGATGTCTACAGGGACTCAGACGCAGCGAGGAGCGGACTCGAGTGGTGCTACGACACGCTGCTAAGGGGAAGGGACGGCTACGCCCACCAGACGAAGGTGCGCAACAAGCTGCTACAGTTCGTGGACGTGGAGCCAGTGAACGGGCACGACCTCGTCAGCACGATAGACGTGAGGATGCAGGACATCGTGGAGAAGGCGCTCCTCGACCAGCTTACCACCGATGCTTACTTGAAAACGTCTGCCGAGAAGGGCGTGGCTATCCTTATGGACGTGCCCACGGGAGACGTTAAGGCGATAGTAAGTCTGACGAAGACGGAGTACGGGTGGCAAGAGATACAGAACGACGCTATCAACGCCCTTTGGGAGCCTGGCTCGACGTTCAAGACGGGCAGTATGATGGTGGCGATGGAGGACGGCTACATCACTCCCAACACTGTTGTCGACTGTGAAGGCGGTCTTTGCAATATGCACGGTCGGCAGATGAAGGACCACAACTGGAGCACAGGGAATGGTTACAAAGAGCTTACCATAACAGGAGTGCTGGAGAACAGCTCTAACGTGGGCGTGAGCAAGACAATAGACAAATACTACCACGACCAGCCCGAGAAATTCGTGCAAGGGTTGTATAACCTCGGTGTCGGTATCAAGTACGACTTGCCGATGGGTTCAGACCCGAGGGTAAGGATGCCTGTGAAGGAGGGAAGGCAATACACCAACTGGTCGCCCACCGCCTTGGCGTGGATGAGCATAGGATACGAGGTGCAAGTAACGCCACTCAACACGCTCACCTTCTACAACGCCATCGCCAACAACGGCAAGATGGTGCGCCCGCGCTTCGTAACCCAAGAGCTTGACAAGGGACAAGTAGTGCGTGAGTTCCCCGTGGAGGTGATAAAGGAGAAGATCTGCTCTCAGCAGACCTTGGACAACATCCACGATATTCTTGAGAAAGTGGTCAGCGAGGGCTTGGGAAGGCGAGCCAGAAACAAGAACTTCCACGTGAGCGGCAAGACAGGCACTGCCCAGGTGGCGGAGAATGGGAGCTATGCGGCGCATAAGTATATGGTGACGTTCTGCGGCTACTTCCCCAGCGAAGAGCCCAAGTACAGTTGCATCGTCTGCATCTACAAGCGTGGCACACCAGCTTCAGGAGGTACGCAATGCGGTCCCGTGTTCAGTCGTATCAGCCAACTCGTGATGAACGAAGGGCAGGGGAAGCCAATTAATACCGTTGCGGACTCCACGAGTCTGTTCCTTCCGCAGGTCATTGACGGCAATATGGACGAGACCCGCAAGCTGCTTGGCATGATGAACATACCGTGGCAAGAGCAGGGGGACAATGCGTGGGGGAGCGTAAGCATCGACACCGCCTCGCACGAGCTCCGCATTAGCGGCAGGGACGTGAACGAAAACTCCGTGCCTGACGTTATGGGGATGGGAGCGAAAGACGCTGTGTATGTCCTGCAAAAGGCTGGGCTTAGGGTGAATGTCGTCGGTACGGGAAGAGTGATAAGACAAAGCATATCTGCCGGCACAACTGCCGCAAGCGGCAAGACGGTAGCGATAAACCTCAAATAAGAAGATGGAACTAAGACGATTGATAGGACAGACCTCTCCCATACAAGTCTATGGAGACACCGACGTAGAGGTGGAAGGACTGGAGACAGACTCACGCCTCGTTAAGCCCGGCTATGCCTTTGTGGCAGTAAGAGGCACGCAGACAGACGGGCATAAATACATAGGCAAAGCAGTAGAGCTCGGAGCGAGGGTGATAGTGTGCGAGAAGCTGCCCGAAAGCCTTGCCGAAGGTGTCACCTACGTGCAATACGAAGACACTGTTGATGCCACGGGGAAGCTCGCCACACGGTTCTTCGGCGACCCTACAAAGAGGATGAAACTCGTTGGTGTCACAGGCACAAACGGCAAGACGACAATAGCCACACTGCTCTATAAGACGTTCCGTCGCTTCGGTTATAAAGTGGGCTTGTGCAGCACTGTCTGCAACTACATCGACGGAGAACCTGTGCCTACGGAGGTCACAACCCCCGACGCAGTGACGCTGAACAGGCTCTTGGGCAAGATGGCAGACGCTGGTTGCGAGTACGCTTTTATGGAGGTGAGCAGCCATGCCATCGCCCAGAAGAGGATAGGCGGACTGCGCTTTGCGGGCGGTATCTTCACCAATCTGACGCGTGACCACTTGGACTACCACAAGACTTTCGAGAACTACCGTGACGCAAAGAAGGCGTTCTTCGACTCGCTTCCTGACAACGCTTTCGCCGTGACGAATGCGGACGACAAGAACGGGCTTATAATGACGCAGAACACGAAAGCCGCTGTGAGGACGTATTCTCTGCGCTCCGCTGCCGACTTTAAGGCGAAGGTGCTTGAGGAGAGCTTCGAGGGTATGCAGCTTTCCATCGACGGCAAGGAGGTGTTTGTGCAGTTCGTGGGTCGCTTCAACGTGAGCAATCTGCTGGCGGTCTATGGGGCAGGCATTATGCTCGGCAGGAAACAAGACGAGATGCTTATGGCTCTGAGCGCAATGCGCCCCGTGAACGGACGCTTTGAGGTGATACGTTCGCCCAAAGGCGTGACGGCTATAGTGGACTACGCCCACACTCCCGATGCCATTGCCAACGTGCTGACTACGATTAACGAGGTGCTTAGGGGCAAGGGGCAGTGCTGGATTGTGTGCGGGGCAGGGGGCAACAGAGACAAAGGAAAACGTCCGCTCATGGCTCAGGAGGCAGTGAAAGGTAGTGACAAAGTCATCATAACGAGCGACAATCCTCGCTTCGAGAACCCTCAATCCATCATCGATGACATGCTGTCAGGGCTGACAGAGGAGCAAAGGCAGGGCGTGATCTCGATAGTGGACCGCAAGGAAGCCATCCGCACAGCCTGCACGATGGCAGCCAGCGGCGACGTGATATTGGTGGCGGGCAAGGGACACGAGGACTATCAGATAGTGGAGGGCGTGAAACACCACTTCGATGACCACGAGGTGATACGTGATTGCTTTAACGCAGTTAAGTAAGAAGTATGCTATATTACCTATTTCGATACTTAGCCTCTTTCGGTATCCCCGGAGCGCATCTCTGGAGCTACATCTCTTTCCGCTCCATACTTACGATGGTGCTCAGCCTCGTCATATCGGTGTGGTTCGGTGAGTGGTTCATAAAATGGATGAGGCGGCATAACGGGACGGAGGCGCAAAGGGACATAGAGATTGACCCCTACGGAGTGGAGAAGAAGGGGACACCCACCATGGGTGGTGTGATAATCATCATAGCTACCGTGATACCTTGCCTGCTTCTGGGTCGATTGCGCAACATATACATGCTGCTGATGATAGTCTCCACTTTGTGGCTTGGCTTCTTGGGCTTTGTCGACGACTACATAAAGTTGAAGAAGTCGAAGGATGGTATGCGCCCCATATACAAATTGCTGGGGCAGGCGGCTCTCGGTCTGTGTGTCGGCTTGACGCTTTGGCTAAGCCCCGACGTGGTGATAAGGGAGAATGTGCGTACCGTTCAGGAGAACCACACAGAGCAAGTAGTATACGCAAGTGAGCCAGTCAAGAACACCATTACCACCATTCCTTTTGTCAAGAACAACAACCTCAGCTACACGGGCTTGTTCACTTCCCTTGGCAGATATCGCACTGCGGCTGGCTGGATCTTCTTCGTCATCGTGGTTACTTTCGTGGTAATGGCTGTGAGCAACGGGGCTAATCTCAACGACGGGATGGACGGGATGTGCGCAGGCAACTCCGCCATTATGGTGCTTGCGCTCGCCATTCTCGCCTATGTGAGCAGCCATATAGGCTTGTCGGGCTACCTGAACATAATGTTCATTCCAGGCAGCGAGGAGCTTGTCATCTTCCTTCTTGCCTTTATGGGCGCTCTTGTCGGCTTCCTTTGGTATAACGCTTACCCTGCGCAGGTGTTTATGGGCGACACAGGCTCGCTTGCCATCGGGGGGATAATAGCAGTCACAGCTGTGATAATTCACAAGGAATTGCTACTTCCTCTGATTTGTTTCGTTTTCCTTTGTGAGAGCATTAGCGTGCTCGTGCAGACAGGGGTGGCTAAAGCGGGTAACAAGAGAGGGGAGAAATGGAGGTTCTTCAAGCGAGCCCCCATCCACGACTCCTTCCGCATCAAGCCGGGGCAGCTGCCCAGTGACTTCCGTATATTGTGGAACTGGCCGCATGGTTGCTGGCTTGAGACAAAGGTCACAGTGCGCTTCTGGATTATCACCATCATTATGGCAGCTCTTGCCATCGTAACTCTTAAGATAAGATGAACACAGAGAAAAAGAAGAAGATAGTGATATTGGGCGGCGGAGAAAGCGGTGTTGGCACTGCCATACTGGCGCAAAAGCAGGGCTTCGACGTGTTCTTGAGCGACTCTGGACGCATAAAAGACAACTATCGCCAAGCTTTGCAAGCGAAAGGCATACGCTGGGAAGACGGTGGACATACTGAGGGTGAGATACTCTCAGCTGACGAGGTGGTGAAAAGCCCTGGCGTGCCTGATGCGGCTCCCATCGTCAAGAAACTTGTGGAGCAAGGCATTCCCATACTGAGCGAACTGGAGTTTGCCAAGCGTTTCAGCCGTGGCAAGACGATATGCATCACGGGAAGTAACGGAAAGACCACCACGACAACTCTCATCTATTACATCATGAAGCGAGACGGAAGGGATGTCGGTTTGGCTGGAAACATAGAGAGATCGTTCGCCCTTCAGGTGGCTGAGGGAGACCATGACTGGTATGTCCTTGAGATCAGCTCGTTTCAACTCGACAATATGTTCGACTTCAAGGCGGACATATCAGTGCTGATGAACATAACTCCCGACCATCTCGACCGCTACGAGTTCTGCCTGCAACACTACATCGACTCCAAGATGCGCATCATACAGAACCAAGACTCGGGGCAGAGCTTCGTGTATTGGCGGCAAGATGAACACATAGAAGAGGAGCTGCGCAAACGCTTCGAGGAGGGCTATGCTCCACAGCCAACCCCATCGAGCAAGCCAGCACGCAGGGGAAGGCCCACGCTCTGCGGCTTTGTGGACAGCGACTTCGAGAGGCTCGGCTTGCAGTTCTCACAGATGGGTCAGCACAACAAGCGTAACGCTCTGGCGGCTTACTTCGCCACGAAGATAGCTGGGATTGACGAGACCACCATACGCCAGTGCCTGAGCGACTTCCCTGGCGTGGAGCACAGATTAGAGCGTGTCGCGGAGAAGAGCGGGGTGCTTTACATCAACGACTCGAAGGCGACGAACGTGGATGCCTGCCGGGTGGCTCTGCAGGCGATGGAAAAGCCAACGGTCCTCATAGTGGGAGGACTTGACAAGGGCAACGACTACAGTGCAATCGCGCCTCTTGTCAGGCAGAAGTGCGTGGGGCTGGTCTACTTAGGCGCTGATAACGCTAAGCTGCACAGCGCATTCGACAAGCTGGGGCTGCCTATAGTTGACACCAACAATATGAGAGACTGCGTGTCGGCTTGCCAGAGGATGGCTAAGGCAGGCGGGGCGGTGCTGCTTAGCCCCTGCTGCGCCAGCTTCGATCTGTTTCACAATATGGAGGAGCGTGGCGAGCAATTCAAGCAGCTCGTGCGGGAACTCAGGTAGATAGAGGAGAGAGGTATGTTAGGATTAACCAAGAAAAAGGGCTGGCTGAGAGGCGATATGGCGATATGGTCCATATTGATTATGCTCTGTCTCATATCGATTGTCGAGGTGTACAGTGCATCGAGCAACATGTCCTACTCCAATGGCAAGTATTGGAGCCCAGTTATCCAGCACAGCTTCTTGCTATGCCTCGCCCTCGCCCTCGCATGGCTCACCCACATCACCAACCTTGGCATCATCAAGCTGGCACTGTTCCTTCTTTATCCAGTCTCGCTGATTCTGCTCGTTGTTGTGCTGATAACGGGCAGGGATGTGAACGGGGCGGCGCGCTTTATTCCCGTTCTCGGCATCACTTTCCAGCCCTCAGAGCTTGCCAAACTCTGCCTCATCGGTGCAGCCTCGCTGATTCTTTCCATCGGTTACGACAAAGAGAAGCGGCAGACAGGCAAGAAATACTTCTGGTGGCTTATAGGCTTCACCCTTCTCACCTGCGCCCTCATCTTCACTGAGAACCTTTCAACTGCGGTGATCATAGCCCTTGTCATGGTCGTTCTCGCTTGGATTGCCTCGCCCCCACGCAAGCTCTTCTACGGCGTTTGCCTCGGTGTCGGCGCACTGGCGCTGGCTGGATACCTCGGACTTAAGAGCGTACCCGATGACATGAGCGAGAGACTGCAGGGCACTTCGCTCCACCGTTACGCCACGTGGATACACCGCGTAAAGAGCCACACCAAGCTGCCCAAAGACCCTCAGGACTATGACATATATGAGAATGTGCAGGTGACTCACGCCCATATCGCCGTAGCCACAGGCGGACTGCTGAAGGGAAGGGGCATAGGGCAAAGCGTGGAGCGCGACTTCCTGCCTCAGGCATATTCAGACTTTATCTATGCCATAATCATTGAGGAAGGCGGACTGATATGGGGGATTGTAGTGATGGCGTTATACCTGTTGCTGCTCTATCGTTGCATACGTATAGCAAGAAGATGCAAGAACAAGTATCCTGCGTATCTCGTGATGGGCATAGGACTGATGCTCGTCACGCAGGCGATGGTCAATATGGCGGTGGCTGTAGGGGCGATGCCAGTTACGGGACAAACACTGCCTCTAATCAGCAAAGGCGGAACTTCCGTGCTTATCAGCGGCATAAGCATAGGCATTATACTGAAAGTAAGCTATGGGGCGAAGCGCATTGAAACCTATACAACCCCAGAGGGGTTGAAAATGGATAGCCGTGGGTTTAGCGAAGCGATACCCACGGAGCAATCCGTGACGGGCGAAGGACTTAACGAAGCAACACCTGAGATGCCTGAACCACTGACTGTGTAGAGTATGCCTATGGAATCACTTAGAGTAATCATAAGCGGAGGCGGAACGGGAGGGCATATCTTCCCTGCCGTGAGCATTGCCAACGCCATCCTGGAGATAGAGCCTGGCGCAGAGATTCTCTTTGTGGGCGCAGAAGGACGGATGGAGATGCAGCGAGTTCCCGCGGCAGGCTTCAACATCGTGGGGCTACCCGTTCGTGGTCTGCTGCGCCCGCTGTGGCGACTGGGCAACGTGAGGGTGCTTATAGACTTCCTTAAGAGCAAACGGATGGCGAAGAACACCATCAGAAGCTTCAAGCCACACGTGGCTGTGGGCGTGGGAGGCTATGCCAGTTCCGCCACCCTCAATGCGGCTTATGACCTTGGAGTTCCTCTTCTCATACAGGAACAGAACAGCTATGCTGGCATCACAAACAAGACATTGGCAAGGAAGGCAGACCGGATTTGCGTGGCTTACGAGGGGATGGAGCGCTTCTTCCCCAAGGAGCGCATCCTCTTGACGGGCAACCCCGTCAGGCAGGGCTTGCTCAACCCCATGCTGACAAAGACAGAATCCTCCGCCATCTTCCAGCTCGACCCCGATTTCCCCACTGTGCTCATCATTGGCGGCAGCCTTGGAGCGCGCACCATCAACGAGAGTGTCCTGCAAAACCTCGACCTGATTGCCCAGGGGAGTGTGCAGCTCATCTGGCAGACTGGAGCTCACTACTTCGAGGCGGTGCGGGAGAGACTCGCAGAGCGGGGCGGCAAGCCAAAGAACATCTTCGTGACGGACTTCATAGCCAGAATGGAGCAAGCCTACAAAGCAGCCGACGTGGTCGTGTCGAGAGCTGGAGCGAGCAGCATAAGCGAGCTGTGCCTCTTGGGTAAGCCCAGCATTCTGGTGCCTTCGCCCAACGTGGCTGAAGACCATCAGACACACAATGCGATGGCTCTGGTGCAGCGTGGTGCAGCCCTGATGATCAAGGACTCAGATGCTGTCGGGCAGCTGATACCCACCGCCATCAAACTGGCCAGCGACAAGGAACGCCTCAAGCACTTAGGCGAGAATGCGTATGGGATGGCTTTCAAAGACGCGGCTAAAGTTATAGCTCAGGAGGTGATCAACCTCGCAAGACAGAAAGAAAGGAGATTAGCTGATGGAACTAAGAGACATTAAGGCGGTATATTTCGTGGGCATTGGCGGAATAGGGATGAGTGCGTTGGCTCGTTACTTCCTCCGCAAGGGCGTTCTGGTGGCTGGCTACGACAGGACTTCGAGCGAGCTGACGCATCAGCTCTGCGACGAGGGCGCTCTGGTGCATTACGACGAATGCGTGGAGGCGATCCCAGAGCCCTGCAAGCACCGTGAGACTTGTCTCGTTGTCTACACTCCAGCCATCCCCAAAGAGCATAAGGAGCTTGCCTACTTCCGCCAAAATGGTTTCGAGATAGTGAAGAGGGCTCAGTTGCTCGGCATCCTGACACGTTCTTACAAGGCCCTCTGCGTGGCTGGAACCCACGGCAAGACCACGATGAGCAGTATGGCTGCCCACCTGCTTCACGACAGTCCAGTGGGCTGCAACGCCTTCCTTGGGGGCATAACGAAGAACTATGGAACTAACTACATCCTGAGTGAGACGAGTGAGTTTGTGGTGATTGAGGCGGACGAGTTCGACCGCTCGTTCCATTGGCTCTCTCCCTTTGCCAGCGTCATCACTGCCACTGACGCTGACCATCTCGACATCTACGGCACGGAGGCGGCTTACCTCGAAGCATTCCGTAAGTACACGAGTCTCATTGCCCCAGGCGGTTTTCTCATTCTGCACGCAGGCTTGAAACTTAGGGCTGACACTCGTCAGGGCGTGACCACATTCACCTACAGCAGGGAGCGGGGCGACTTCCACGCTGAGAACGTGAGGGTAGGCAACGGTGAGATAACGTTCGACCTTGTCTCTCCCTTCGGGAACATCAGCGGCATCAACCTTGGTGTGCCTGTGGACGTGAACATAGAGAACGGCATCGCGGCAATGGCTCTGGCGCAGATTGCGGGCGTAGAGGCTGAAGACATCAGGCGTGGGATGGCCTCGTTCAGTGGCGTCGACCGCAGGTTCGACTTCCACGTCAGGCGCAAGGACATGGTCTATCTGAGTGATTACGCCCATCATCCCGAGGAGATCCGTCAAAGCATCCTCAGCATCAAGCAGCTCTACGAGGGCAGGCACATAAAGGCGATATTCCAGCCCCATCTCTACACCCGCACGAGAGACTTCTACCGCGACTTCGCCGAGGCGCTCTCCTTGCTGGATGACGTGGTGATAACTGACATCTATCCAGCTCGCGAACTGCCCATAGAGGGGGTCACGAGCCAGTTGATATTCGACCATCTTCGCCCCGGCATCCGGAAACGGCTCTGTCGGCTGGATGAAGTGCCGGGCATAGTCAGGCAGAAGGACTTTGATGTCCTTGTCACACTTGGAGCTGGAGACATAGACGATCTCGCTGGAGAGATAACTGGTATATTAAACGGACAGAGATGACGTTCAAGAGTGTTTCCATAACGATACTGAAGTACATCGCACTCTTGGCGGTGGCGGGCTATCTTGTCTTCGCTGTCGTCAGGTTCGTGCGCCCCGCAAGGGACGTGGTCTGTCAGGGCGTGGAACTACTCTTCGACGGCGACAGCGCAGGCTCGCTCATCAGCAAGGAAGACGTGATGGGCATCCTTCAGAAGCACGAGATACAGCCAGTTGGTCAGGCATTCTCAGATATAGACATGTCGTTGATAGACAGTGTTCTCGGCTCTAATCCATATGTCGACACTGTGGTGGCGTATCCCAACTCTGCCGGAGAGCTTTGCATCAGGCTAAGTGCTGTGTGTCCCGTGCTTCACGTCTTCCCCCAGGAAGGGAAGGAGTTCTACCTCGACCGTTCTGGCAAGACGATGCCAGCAGGCGGTGAGAGCATGAACCTTTGCGTCGTGACGGGCAACGTCTCTCAGCAGTACGCCAAGAGCAGCCTGCTCGCCTTGGGCAAGCTTCTCGTAGACGACCCCTATTGGCGGCTTCAGGCTCAGCAGATAAACGTGACGGAGAAGAGGGAGATTCAGCTAATCCCTCGTACTGGCAATCACATAGTGATATTGGGAGACACGGCTGACTTGGCGGACAAGCTGCGCAGAGTGCGCCTCTTCTACGAGAAGGGGATGCCCGAGGCTGGGTGGAACACTTACTCGATGATAAATGCGGAATATAAAGGTCAATTGGTTTGCACAAGAAGAAAACGGTAAATACACAAGGTATGGGATCAGAACAGAACGTTATTGTGGCTCTTGAATTCGGGTCGTCAGCCATCGCTGGCGTGGCTGGGTTCAGGAAGGAAGACGGCAGTCTCAAGGTCGTGGACATGGTGATCGAGAAGACTGCCGAGAGCATTCAGCGTGGTGTCATCTATAACATAGACACGACTACTACGGCTGTCAACAACATCGTGGCTCACATCAACTCGAAGCTCGGCACGAGGGTAAGGCGAGCATACGTGGGCGTCTCAGGGCAGTCGCTGCACACTGTGGGCAACGTGATAAGCAGGAAGCTGGAGGCAAAGCTGAAGATAACTGACGAGTTGATGGACAACTTCATGGACAGCAACCTCGCCACGGATTACCCCGACTCGGAGATCCTCCATGTCATTCCGCAGGAATACATCGTGGGGCATCACTCCGTGAGCAACCCCGTGGGCATTCAGGCGGAAGAGGTTGAGGCTCGCTATGTGAACGTGGTGGCAAGGAGACTGCTCAACGAGAACATAGCCATTTGCATGCAGAAGGCAGGGCTCGAGATAGCGGACACCTTCATCTCGCCCCTCGTGCTGGCGGACTCCCTGCTCTCGGAGAGCGAGAAGCGCTCGGGCTGTGCCTTGGTGGACTTCGGGGCAGCCACCACCACGGTCTCCATTTACACTAACAACACGCTTCGTTTCCTCACGGTGATTCCCCTTGGTGGCAGCAACATCACCGCCGACCTCGTCACAGCCAAGCAGATGTACGCAGAGGAGGCTGAGGGCATCAAGCGCAAATATGGTGTGGCTTACGTGGCATCGGAGACCGACAACCCTGTGAGGATACAGATCAACAACAACCGCATTATAGACGAGAATGAGCTGCAGAACATCATCGGAGCAAGGCAGGAAGAGATCGTCATGAATGTGTGGGAGCAGATAAGGCCGATGGAAGCCAAGCTGCTCGCAGGCATTGTCATCACCGGAGGTGCGTCGCAGATGAAGGACCTTGCGGAGGCGATAAAGCACTTCACGGGCTTCGACAGGGTCAAGGCTGCCAAGAGCCTCATCACGTCAGTGGAAGTGGCGCGTGACGTGCTGACACCTCAGGACACGAACATCGACACGCTCATGGCTCTGCTTATGCACGGCAGGGAGTGCTGCGTGAGCCCCGTCAATGAGGGTTCGCCCACGGAGGCGCTTGAGCCTGTGCAAGAGAGCGAGCCTGTGTCCCGTAAGCCTGAGCCACGCGCTCCTGAGCCTCAAGGGAAGCCTAAGGACTCAAGGAAGAAGGCCATGTCTTCCTGGCTTTCCAAGGGTGGCAAATGGCTCAATGACATAGTGAAGGAGGAAGAGGAATAAGGAACTATATAAAGCCAATATCATGAACGAAGAGGATAGGACTAACGTACAGGGCGGTGGAATAGCTTTCACTAACTTCCCCGTCAACATGCCCAGCATCATCAAGGTGATAGGCGTGGGCGGAGGCGGCGGCAACGCTGTCAATCATATGTATAACGAGGGTATCCATGATGTCACCTATCTGGTGTGTAACACGGACAACAAGGCGCTGTCCGACAGCCCCGTGCCCAACAAGCTTCAGCTCGGGAAGGACGGGCTTGGGGCGGGCAACCGCCCTGAGAGGGCAAAGGCAGCGGCTCTGGACAGTCTCGACGCCATCAAGGAAAGTCTTCAGGACGGCACGCGTATGGTGTTCATCACGGCTGGTATGGGGGGCGGGACAGGCACTGGAGCGGCGCCTATCATCGCCCAGTGCGCCAAGGACATGGGCATCCTCACTGTGGGGATAGTGACCATCCCCTTCCGCTTTGAGGGCATCAAGAAGATAGACCAAGCCCTGAGCGGTGTGGAGGAACTCTCGAAGCACGTTGACGCCATCCTTGTGATCAGCAACGAGCGGCTGCGTGAGATCTACCCTGAGCTAACAGTGATCAACGCTTTCGCTAAGGCAGACAACACCCTGCTCGTCGCGGCAAGGAGCATAGCTGACATAATCACTATGCACGGCATCATGAACCTCGACTTCCAGGACGTGACCACGGTGCTCAAGGACGGGGGAGTGGCTGTCATGAGCACTGGCTTCGCCGAGGGCGAGAACCGTGTGACGAAGGCCATTGAGGCTGCCCTGCACTCTCCTCTATTGAACAACAACAACATTTTCAACTCTCAGAAGGTCATCATCAACATCAACTTCCCTCAGGAGGGAGAGGACAACCAGATGAAGATGGGAGAGATGGACGAGATACACGAGTTCATGGGGCGCTTCCGCAAGGACGTGGAGACCAAGCTCGGGCTTGCCACAGACCCGACCCTCGAGAAGCAGGTGAAGATAACCTTCCTCGCCACGGGCTTCGGGCTGAACGTGCCAGGGATGGACGACGTAATCAACGAGAGAGAGAAGCGCGACCAGGAGGTTGAGGAGGACAAGAGCAACCTGCGTGACATGTACTACGGTGGGGGTAAGGGAGCACGCAAGAAGGTGCGCATCTTCATCTTCAGCCCTGAGGACATGGACAGCGACGAGGTCATCTCCAAGGTGGGGGCGATACCCACATACCGTCGCACCCGCGAGGAGCTCAACCAGATAAAGAAGAAGACAGCCGCCCCGGCGCAGGCCGCCGCCAAGCCAGTGGAGACGGACACGAACAGGGTGGAGTTCTGACCATTAACACTCAAGGCAATGCTATTCGAACAAGTGAGCAAGGACATCGTGGCAGCCATGAAGGCTCGCGACAAGGCGAGGCTCGAGGCTCTGCGCAACATCAAGAAATGCCTCCTCGAGGCGAAGACCGCCCCCGGGGCAGGCGACGAGGTGACGGACGAGACAGCCCTTAAGATCATCACCAAGCTTGCCAAGCAGGGCAGGGACGCGGCGCAGATCTTCGCCTCGCAGCACCGCCAAGACCTCGCTGACGCCGAGCTGGCGCAGGTGGCTGTCTACGAGGAGTACCTGCCAAGGCAGATGAGCGAGGGCGAGCTGCTGGAGGCATTGAGAGCCATCATCGCCGAGACCGGGGCGACGAGCGCCAAGGACATGGGCAAGGTGATGGGCGTGGCCTCCAAGAGGCTTGCCGGCAGGGCTGAGGGACGTGCCATAAGCGCCGCGGCGAGGAAGCTGCTTGGCTGACGTACGCCAAGCGTAAAGCCCCCGAGGGGGTCGTCGTGACGACTGTATATGAGTCGTCAGGCAACCCCTCGCAAGGGGTTGTCGGGAACCCCTCGCAAGGGGTTCGATTGAGCCCCTCGCAAGGGGTTGCTTGAAGGGTGCTATATAGGCTTTATGGCGAGGGTATGAGGGGCGTGACGACGAGGGCTCTGTCAGGCCAACACCTCGCGCAGCACGTCCATCGACTTCAGCTCGGGGAAGGCGGGCAGGTGAAGCCGGTAGTACTCGCAAGCCACCTGCATAAGCCGCCTGCGCTGCTCGCGGCTGAGGCGGAACAGGTGCATCGAGCTGAAGTCCATCCTCAGCACGAAGGGCAGAGCCTCCCTCTCGCCAGCTCTCAGCAGGGGCAGCACCTCGCGCTCGCTGGGCCAGAAGCCAAGGTAGCGCGAGAGGCGCAGCATCAGCGCGAAGTGGAAGTTGGCGAAGCCCCTTTCCCTTCTGTCGAGCCACTGCAGCGAGCCGGCAAGGAAGTCGAACAGGGCGCTGTTGGCCTGCTCGTTCCTCAGCGCGTGGTAGAGGAACTCCGCGAGGAAGAGGGCTATCGTCAGCTTCAGCGGCTGGTAGGGCAGCGAGCGGTAAGGCTCCGCGAGGCGCACCTCCCCCGCCCTTTGCAGGCTCTTGCCCTCGCGGTAGTCGAAGTCTATGTCCAGGATGGCAAGCGGCGAGAGCATAAGGCTGCGCGCGGCAGACTTCCGCGCCCTCTTGGGCTTGGCTATGAAGCCCAGCATCCCGAACCTGTCCGTGTACACGTCGGCGATGACGCCCGCGTCGCCATAGCGCACCGTATGCACCACGATGCCCCTCGTCTTCTCTAACATAGTAGGTGCGAAGATACGCGTTTCAGGCCAATAAAAGGGCGCATTCCTTTGCTCTTTTGCCCAAAAGGCTTAACTTTGCACCCACGTTTCGCGGTGCGCCCCAGCGGGGGCGCGCTGTCGCGGCAGGGTCCATTCGTCTATCGGTTAGGACGAGAGATTTTCATTCTCTAAAGAGGAGTTCGACTCTCCTATGGACTACGAGAGACAAGGATCAATATATTCTATAGATAAGAGATGGCTAACCACAAATCAGCGTTAAAGCGTTTCCGTCAGTCCGAGAAGAGAAGGCTGCACAACCGTTACTATGCCAAGTCGATGCGCACGGCAGTCAGGAAGCTCCGTTCCATGACCGTCAAGGCAGAGGCCACGGCTTTTTACCCGAAGGTGCAGAAGGCACTCGACAAGCTGGCTAAGCGCAACATCATCCACAGGAACAAGGCTGCCAACCTGAAGTCGAAGCTCGCCCGCTTCATCAGCAAGCTGGCCTGAAGCCTCACGGCGCGTTAGGCGAGCGCCCCACGTAAGGCCAGAGGGGCATCCAAAAACGCTGGTTTCCCTTGCTTAATTGACGCTTTATGGCTAACTTCGCGGGCGTTGAAAGCAGGGAACAGGGCGGTTTTGCGCTGCCCGTTAACACACAGATGATATGGAAGATACGGAAATGAGCAGCGGTTACTCAGCGTCAAACATCCAGGTGCTCGAGGGGCTGGAGGCGGTGCGCAAGCGCCCAGCCATGTATATAGGGGACATCAGCGAGAAGGGCCTGCACCACTTGGTCTACGAGACGGTGGACAACTCCATCGACGAGGCTCTCGCGGGCTTCTGCACGCACATCGAGGTGACCATCAACGCAGACAACAGCGTCACGGTGCGCGACAACGGGCGCGGCATCCCGGTGGACATGCACGAGAAGGAGCACAAGAGCGCCCTCGAGGTGGTGATGACCGTCTTGCACGCGGGGGGCAAGTTCGACAAGGGCAGCTACAAGGTGAGCGGCGGCCTGCACGGAGTGGGCGTCTCGTGCGTCAACGCCCTCTCCTCGAAGATGGTCTCAGAGGTGTGCCGCGACGGCAAGGTATACAGGCAGGAGTACTGCAAGGGCAAGCCCGTGACGGGCGTTGAGCAGGTGGGCGAGACCACAGAGCGCGGCACCTGCCAGCAGTTCTGGCCCGACAAGGGCATCTTCACCACCACCACTTTCAAGTACGACATCCTCGCCACCCGAATGCGCGAGCTTGCCTACCTCAACGCAGGTGTCACCATCACGCTCACCGACAAGCGGCTTGACATCAACGCCCTCTCCGGCATAGAGGGCGAGAGGGTGGAGAAGTTCTACAGCGAGGGAGGGCTGAAGGACTTCGTGCGCTTCATCGACTCCTCGAGAACCCCGCTCATAGGCGACATCATCTACCTGAACACAAGCAAGCAAGAGACCCCCATAGAGGTAGCCATAATGTACAACACTGGCTACAGCGAGAACCTGCATTCCTATGTGAACAACATCAACACGATAGAGGGCGGGACGCACGTCACGGGCTTCCGCATCGCGCTGACCCGCACGCTGAAGAGCTACGCTGAGCAGCAGCACCAGAAGGAGCTGGAGAAGCTGGCGAAGAACCACGTGGAGATAAGCGGCGAGGACTTCCGCGAGGGGCTGACCGCTGTCATCAGCGTGAAGGTGGCAGAGCCGCAGTTCGAGGGGCAGACCAAGACGAAGCTCGGCAACAGCGAGGTGGCAGGCTACGTGCAGGCCGCCGTCAGCGAGGCTCTCGGCAACTATCTTGAGGAGCATCCGCAGGAGGCCAAGCTCATCGTGGACAAGGTGCTGCTCGCTGCCACAGCCCGCACGGCAGCCCGCAAGGCGAGGGAGAACGTTCAGCGCAAGAGCCCGATGAGCGGCGCCGGCCTGCCCGGCAAGCTCGCCGACTGCTCTGACAAGGACCCCTACAACGGGGAGCTCTTCATCGTGGAGGGCGACTCGGCTGGAGGCTCTGCCAAGCAAGGGCGCAACCGCCACTTCCAGGCCATCCTTCCCATACGCGGCAAGATATTCAACGTGGAGCGTGTGATGTGGCACAAAGCCTTCGAGCACGAAGAGGTGAACAACATCATCCACGCCCTCGACGTGCGCTTCGGCCTTGGGGAGGACAGCAAAGAGGCGAACTACGACAAGCTGCGCTATCACAAGGTCATCATCATGACCGACGCCGACGTGGACGGCTCCCACATCGACACCCTGCTCATGACGCTCTTCTTCCGCTATATGCCGGAGCTCATACAGAAGGGGCATCTCTACATCGCCACTCCACCTCTCTACAAGTGCAGCATAGGCAAGGTGGAGGAGTACTGCTACACCGAGGCAGACCGGCTGCGCTTCCAGCAGAAGTACAACGGAGGGCGCGAGGAAGGCATCCACACTCAGCGCTACAAGGGGCTTGGCGAGATGAACCCCACGCAGCTCTGGGAGACGACCATGAACCCCGAGACGCGCCTCCTGAAGCAGGTGACCATCGACGACGTAGCCGGAGCGGACTACGTCTTCTCCATGCTCATGGGCGAGGACGTCGCCCCGCGCAGGGAGTTCATCGAGCAGAACGCCACCTTCGCCAACATCGACGCGTAAGGCGCGGCACAGCCAAGTCAACGACCAACCGGGGGTATCGCTTCGCTAAACCCACGGCTATCCCTCTTCCTACCCTTCCAGGGTGGTATAGGAAGCAAGCTGCTCTTCTCTCACT
>JAJPYQ010000077.1 GCA_021204865.1 Prevotellaceae bacterium
GATTGGTTTGCGGAAGCAAACCCACGGCTACTCTTCTGAAACCCCCGCTGGGGGTATCGCTTCGCCACGTCCGCCACGAATAAACCCCAAAGGGGCTTCCTTACAATCGATACTTGACCATCACTTGCATCCCCCATCTATGCCCGTATACCGCAGGAAGAAGTCGGGCTTGTCGTTCACTATAAGCTCCTCGGGGAAATCGGTCTCCTGAAGGAGGGGCAGGACGTTCGTGTAATCGGCAATGCGGAACGATATGTGAGCGTCGCTGCCAAGGATGAGCGGCACCTCATAACGCTTGCACAGGCGCAGTATCTCAAGGTTATTCTCCCTCGCCTGCTCCTTGCCTCGGAACGGGTCGAGGCTCGAGGCGTTAATCTCCAAGAGCGTGTGCGCCTCCTTAGCCGAAAGCACTATAGGCTCGAAGAGCAGCTCGGCTGTCCCGTCGCCAGGGTGAGATATAATATGTATAAGGGGGTTGCGCACGACGGCAATCAAGCCTTGCGTGTTCTCCTCGCGAGTGCCGCCACGCCAGCACTGGTAATGCAAGCCGGCAATCCTTATGTCGAGGAAGCGCCGGCAGAAGTCCTCCTCAAGGTCGAGGCTGCCCTCGTTGTCCAATATGTTAAGCTCAGCGCCAAGCAAAAGCCGCACCCCGTACATGAGGCGAGGCACGACGTGCAGGTTGCGGAAGTAAATGGGGTTGCAAGTGCCGGGGATTGAGGGGGCGTGCTCCGTAATGCCAAGCAGCACAAGCCCCTTGTCGGCAGCCGCTTGCGCCATCTCCTGGATGGTGCTGAAGGCGTGACCGCTTGCTATTGTGTGGGTATGGGCATCGAGCAGCGGGCGCACGGAGCGAAGGCTTTAGTTAGCAGGTATCCCCTCAGTCTGCGGTGTGGCAACTGGCTGCTCTGCGCTCGAGGAGCCTGTCTCCATACCCGGCAGGGCAGTCTCCTCGGTGGTGGTCTGCATCACCGTGCCCTGTGTAGTGCCGAAGCTGAGGAAGCCCACGCTGATGACGCTGAACACCACCATCGCTATCGCCAAGCCCCAGGTTATCTTCTCCACCACGTCGGTGGTCTTGCGCACGCCAAGCATTGCGTTGTTGTCGGCGAAACCGCTTGCCAGACCGCCGCCCTTCGACTCCTGGACAAGCACTATGAGGCACATAAGGATGGAGGCGAGCACCACAAGAATTACAAGTACACTGTACATCTTCTATTCGTTTTGTTTGTATTTATCGTTAAGCACCAACTTCTCGAGGAAGCGGATTTGGTCTGCAAAGTAACGGCTTTTTTTCGGGAACTTCAACGAAAGGCGGCTAATTATTTCCAGTGCCTGCCCATATTTCTGCTGTTTGATGTATATTTTAGCCATCGTCTCTGTCAGCACTGAGCTTTCTCCGCCCGCCTCGTCCGCCTGCTCGGGCTTAAGCATCTCCTCGTCGCTGCGCTCGTGAAGCACTATGCGCCCCGTCTTGCTCAGGAACTCCCCGATGACATCCATGCCGCCCGTCTCCGTCTGCTGGGGCGTAAGCACCTCGCTGTCCGCCTCGTTCTGGCGCAGGAACTCTATATAGTCCACCGAGGCGTCCACCTTGCTCTTGCGGCGGGGCTTGTCTTCAGTCGTGCCCTCAAGGAACTGGTCGATGAGCGAGGCGGTGCGGTCAGTTGGCTGCGCCGCGGGGCTTCCCTTCGCCTTTGAGCCTAAGACTGGCTTAAGCTTCTCGCCCTCAATTATAGTGTAAAGCACACGCCTCGAAGGCACATAGATGGCAGCCTTGTGGAGCTCCGTGTCGAAGTCCTCGTCGTGGTTGCGGTAGAGGGCACGCACATAGAGGAGGCGCGCGGCGTGGTAGTAAGGGTATCGCTCCACGAGCAGGCGCAGATTGCTCAGCGTAGCCTTGCCCAAGGGGTGGCTGTCGCTCATAAAGTCCGCAAGCATCTTCTTCGCCATACCCTCTTACCAGTTAGCAACGGTCGCGTTGAATATTTGGTCTGTTATGTCCTTCACCATCTCCGTCACGAGGTCTTCCTGCACGCTGCTCAGCTGGAGCGAGGAGTCGTACTCGGAAGTGGCTGAGAACTGCCGCTCGAAGTCCTCCTCGTGGTTGGCATTGTTAGTGAAGCGCACGTTCACGGTCATCTTCAGCTGCACCTGACTCGAGTAGCCCTCGCTGCTGATTGCCTTGTTATATTGGTCGAAACCCGTTATCTCGCCCGCAAGCACAAGGTCGCCGTTCTTCCTCACCTGCTGCAGCTTGGTCTGCTGGGCGAACACGTCGGTCAGCTTGTTCTGGAAGATGCTCTGCATAGGCGTCCACACGTAGGCGGAGCGTATCGGGAAGTTGTCTATCTGTATCGTCTTCGTCTTCTCGTAGTCTATGCTGGCACCCGTGAAGGAGTAGCCCCCCTTGCACGAGACGGCAAGCAGGCAAGTCAGCCCGAGGCAGAGGGCCACGCTCCGATATTTTCTTCTAATCATTGTCTTTTACGGAAGGTGTGGGGCAACGCCTCGTGCGGTCGAGGGAAAAACATCGGGGGTTTTGGACAGAAACATCGGGGGTTTTGGAGCAAAACAATGCGCGGTCGAGAGAAAAAGTCGGCGCGACTTTTCCAAAAAGAATGCGCGGCCGATTGATTCGTCCCGTGCGGCTAAGGTAAAACCCCCAACGGTGGTTTCAGAAGAGTAGCCGGGGCCAGCGAGCTGGAGGCCCGCCAAATGAGCAAACACAAATGCGACCCGTCGGAAAGCATTTGGGGAGCGGCGACGCAGGAGCTTGCGACCCAACGTGCGTAGCGATACCCTCGGATTCGAGGCGCAGCTAATGTGAGTGCCGGTAAAACCCCCAGCGGGGGTTTCAGAAGAGTAGCCGGGGGTTGAGCGTAGCGATACCCTCGGATTCGAGGCGCAGCTAATGTGAGTGCCAGAGGTACTCAACGCTCGTGCAAGCGAGAGCAATCGACGATGAGCGAGAGACAAAGCAAGTATGCTTGCTTTTCCGAGCGATGGGGAGATTGCTGCAAGCCAACAAGCTTGCTTGATTTGCCGAGCATAGCCGAGCCTCGCCAAAGGCAACCCTTTTGCTAACGTTTGCGAATGACGTTGAGTACCTCTGGCACTCAATTGGGGCGATGCCCCATACCGTGGGTTATTCAACCCACGGCTACTC
>JAJPYQ010000046.1 GCA_021204865.1 Prevotellaceae bacterium
CTGCTTGTTAGCACCTCAACGGAGGTGCTTGTTAGCAGGTGTATGAAGGGTGTTACTGAGGGACCACGAAGGGTAGCAGTGAGGGACCACGAAGGGTAGCAGTGAGGCGTAACGACGCTTAGCCTTAGGGCACAAGGACCTTGCGCTGTCCCTGTTCGGAGGATACGACGTAGACGCCGGGCGCGAGCCGGCTGCCGTTGGGAAGGAGTGCGCCTGCCGTGTTGTGCAGCCGGTAGCTGTCCGCCCCCACGACCTTTATCCGTCGGTCAATGACGTAGACGCTGAAGGCTTGGCTCCCTGCCGTGCCCTCGACACCAAGCAGGTAGTCCGAGAGGCCGGGGTAGCTGTCGGGCAGGGGAGAGGCTGTGGACAGGAAGTAGGCGGTGAAGGGTGCGACGGCAGTCTCTTGCTCCAAGGGGAGGAAGAGGTTCTCGGCGCTGTTATACAGGTAGCAGCCCGAGCCTTGGGTGAGGCTTGTGAGCGTGCCGTTGCCAGTGAAGTCGGAGGAAGGGAGGCTTGCGTCGGTGCTGCCCATCTTGAAGGTGAGAGCCTCGCTCTTAAGCTCGTCGGCAGGCCATAGCAGGTACGCCCCTGCTGGTATTGCCTTGCCACTGGAGACGCTGGCAAGCTGGAACTCCGAGCCGCTGTATTGGGCGAGCAGGAAGCTCTCAGAGGCGTCGCTCAGCGTCTGGCTTGAGGTGTACGTCGTGCTTATTATGCTGTCCACGTCGGCGGGGAAGAAGAGGGGCAGGGGAGCGTCGTCGCTTGGGCTGAGGGTGAGCCAGCGCTGCTTGCCGGTGAGGTTAGCGGTGAGCGAGCCCGTCTTAGAGCCGTCGCTCAGCAGTTCGATTGCCGAGGCTTGGGCGAGAAGGCTTGCGTCCGCAGTCTCACCCTTTGAGACGCTGACGAGCAGAGGTGCGCTCCACTCTGTGCCGTGCCCGTTGCACTGGCTTGGCGTGACCTGTAGGAGTGTGCTTGAGCCTTGGAAGGCAGTCTCGTCCACCTGCTCAAGCCCCTCGGAGGCTACAAGCCTCTCCGCAAGCGTCACTCCGCTGAGGGCGTAGGGGGCGATGGCGGTGCAGGCGGAGGGGAGGCTCAGGCAGCGGCTGCGCAGTCCCTCGGGCACTCGCAGGAGGGTGGCGAGGTCGGCTGTGTAGAGCAGCGACGAGGAGGAGGCGAAGCTCCCGTTGCCCTCGCTCACCTCCAGCGAGGCGAGGCTCTTGCAGCCGCTGAAGAGGGGCTGCTCGTCGCTTAGGATAGTGCTAAGCGTGAGCGTCTCTATGTCTACGCCCGAGGGGATGGAGGAGGAGAGCTGGGTGATGTCGGCGAGGGCGTAGGCAGACGTTGAATAAGTCTCGCTCTCGCTGTCGGTGGTGATGGTTAGCGTCCATGAGCCGTCTGCCTCGTGGCTCAGCAAGGCGGTGAAGCTGGAGCAGCCTTGTGTAAGGGAGAAGGTCTTCACCTCCGAGCTGCCGCACTTAAGCACGACGCTCCCCGAGGCTGCGAGGTAGAGCTGGAAGCCCGAGGGGTAAGCGTCCGCCAGTGCGTCCGTGCCAGTGGCGATAAGTCCCGAGCCCCACTGGTTGAACGTTGAGCCGTCGGTGCTTATCTCTGCGCTTAGCGTCCAGTCCCCCTCCGTGGAGAGCGTGTTGCTTAGCTCTATCAGCTTGTTCTGCGTGCCGTCGCCCGTCCAAGCGTAGGTCTCCGTCTGGGTTGCCCCCTCTGTGCCGAGGCTGCGCACAGCCGCCCCTATGACGACGCTCTCAAGCCCCTCGTTGCCCTTCATAAAGCCGGGGGCGAGGGCGACGATAGGGTAGTCCTTGCCGTCGTAGGTGTAGACCTCTGGTATCACCAGCGAGCCGCTGCCTTCGACGGGGGCGACGAGCGTGAGCTCCCCCTCGCCGCTGGCTGTGTAGCTGAGCGTCCAGTCGTTGAGCGTAAGGTATTCGGGCAGGTCTAACGAGAAGGAGGCGGTGAACGTTCCGCTCTCGGCAGGCACGAGCTGGTAGTTAGCCTCGGAGGATACTTCTCGCCCCCACTGGTCAGTCCAGCAGCGGAAGACGTAGCCCGACGCTGGCTGTGCCTGAAGGGTTATGCTCTCGCCCGGCTGCACGGTGGCAGTCGCCCCCACGCCGCTTATCGTCGCCGTCCCCTTAGCCTCGTCTTCGCTGAGAGCCGTTATGGTGCAGGCTTGGGCAGGGTACTCAAGCACGTTGAGACGTATCTCGTAGACCATACGCGCGGTCGTGGCGGAGGCAGGCTTAGCCCCCGTCGTGCTGTCCCAGCCGCCCGTCCAAGCCCCGTCGAAGCGCATCCTTATGTGCGTTATCCCCACAGGCATCTCGCTGGGGAGCAGCAGCTGTATCGAGCCGCTGCACACCGAGTAGTCCTGCGAGTTGGGCGTGCCTACCACAGCTATAAGCTCTCCCTCGTCGTCGAAGTCTCCGTCGGCGTTCGTGTCGATGTAGGCGGAGAGGAGGCAGTAGCTCAAGCCGTCTCCGTTGGGGTCAGTCCAGGAGATGGTGAGGCTGCTGCCCCGTGCCGCGCTGATGACCTGCGGCACGATGTTGTAGAGCTGCGAGGGGCAGGCGGAGGCGGTGTAGAAGACGTACGGGTCAACGTCCACCTGCGAGGCTCGGAACTCGCTGACGTACTGCCCGTAGCTCTCTATGGTGCTAAGCTCACTGTCGTCCGCCTCGGGGGCGGTCCACTTGTCGACGACGAAGTGGGCGGTGAACGTCTGCTCCTCCTTACCATAATAATAGAAGGGGCTGCTCGTTCCCACGGTGTTGCCCTCGGCGTCTGTCCAGTAGAGGAAGTCGTAGCCGTCGGCGGGGGTTGCCTCTATCTCAACGTCGTCGGCAGTGGTGACGGAGCTCTCGCCCCCTATGCTTGCCGTGCCTTGGCTTGTGTCCTCGCTAAGGGCGGACACGGTGCGTGCCTCCGTAACGTCGTCAGCGAGGATAAGGGTGAACTTGACGATAGTGCCGTCAGCCAGCTCCACCTGCGCCGCTACCCTCGTGGCTACAGCGTCGGAAGGGATGCTTATCGTGAGGCTGCTAACCGTCTCGCCCTCGGAGAACGAGCCGTCGTTGTTGAAGTCAACGGAGAAGGCAGCCTCCTGCTCCGTCTCGATGGGGCAGGTGAAGGTCTCGCCCCTCTTTGCCCTTGCGATGTACGAGTCCGAGAAGTCCTGCTCCTCTGCGTAGGAGATGTAGCGCAGTCCGTCAGCCTCTGTGCCGAAGGTGGTGAAGTACTTGGGGAAGAGGCTTGCTGCTACCGTCGTGGTCTCGCCCACTGTCTTGGCAGAGTACTGCGTGCTGTAGTCCACCGTCCAGGCGTACTCCCAGTCGAACCAGTCGGAGAGCGACTTCCCCTCGTCGAGAGCCTCGAAGAAGCGCTTCCACCGCTCGTAGTGGAAGTCCTTGAGCAAGCCAGCCCACTCACGGTTGGAGTAGTCGTGCAAGCCTCCTGAGTTGGCTGCCTCACGTGTTCCCCACACGGTTATCAGTGTGCGGGCGTTCCACTCCATCCAGTCCTTGTCGTCTGTGGTAGTGCCGCTTGCCTCGTCTGTCACCGCCCTTGCCATCTGCGTCCACCTGCCGAGGGTGTAGGGCTTGCAGGTGGCGAGCAGACTGTCTTGGTCGAGGATGAGCTGGAGGAACATGTCCCTAAGTGCCTCGTACTTCTCAGTGTCGCCACTCGTGTAAGCAGCGTTCACCTGCTTCAGCAGAGAGTTGGCTCGGTCTGTTATAGCCTGCCTTACAGCGTCGCAGAGGTCGTAGCTGTAGTTCTCCCCCTGAAGCTGGTCTTTGAGCGAGAGCAGAAGGGCAGCCGCCTTTATGATGTCCTCACGGTCGTAGTAGATGGTGCTGGTGCTCCAGCTCGACACGGAGGAGACCGTCAGGCTTGGGCGTGCGCATATCACAGGCTCTGACGTGCCTTGCTGCGAGGTCTGGCAGTTGAGGGCGGAGTTGCCTATCAGCTCCCAAGCGTCGAGGGCAGCATCGGGGGCAGAGCCGTAGCGGCAAGCCACGTATTCATCTCGCCATTGGTCAGCGTCGCACGTCTCGCGCCACGGCAGCTCGAAGAGGGCGTCGTAGAGGATGGGGTTAGTCTCAATGCCCTCGGGCGTAGCTCCTATGCCCTTCAGCTGTGAGGGGTACGTCGAGAGAGCGTCGTAGTAGCCCTCGATGGTGGTCTTCAGTCTGCCGTGCATGCCGACACGTCCTCCGAAGTTGTGCAGCATACAGTAGAGAAAGTCGTGTCCGCTGTAGCCTCCTGACCATTTGGGCTGCCCGTCACTGAAGAGGTCGAGGATGAGCAGCTTGCCCTTCTCCACGGTGTTGAGGCACTGCGAGGTAGGGTTCTCGTTCCAGCTCTGGATGACCCACTGAGCGTCGGGGTTGCACGTGTTCATAGCCGTCTCGATGGCGGTGTAGGCAGCGTTAAGGTCAACGCCAGAGGTGTTGCCGCCCTCGTGGAAGGGGTCCATGCTGTAGTACTTCGACGTGCCCATCAGGTCGGTGAGCTTCTCGTAGTAGAGCTTGGACATAGTGGTGAAGGCTTCGCTTGATGGGTCGAGGAAGCCGGGTCGGGAGAAGCCGCACCACGTGCCGGGGTCGCTTATCGTCCAGCCGAGCTTAGTGCTTACGTTGCTCGGCACCATCCCGCTGTAGCCCGGAAGGATAGGCTCCATACCGAGTTCCCTCATCCGTTGCAGTATCTTCTTGCAGAGCTCTTCCTGCCTTGTGTACCACCAGCTGGGGTTCACCCCGCCCCAGCCCATGAGGTTGTTCATCAGCCACCACGCCTGAAAGCCGGGACCCGCTATGAAGTCCCCTATCTCGTCGTTGGTGTAGCCCAGCTCCTTAAGCACGCCTTGCCACACAACGTCCGCCCCCACAAGAGCCAAGGGCATGTTCACCCCGTGCAGAGCCATCCAGTCTATCTCCTGCTCCCATCGCTCCCACGTCCAGAACGCCATGGAGTAGGAGAACGTGCAGTAGTTAAGGTAGTAGCGGCACTCGGCCGTGCTGGTGTGCGTCTCGTCGGATGAAGGAACGGGCAGCGACACCGTTGTGAGGTCGGTGGTGAGGCTGCTCCACGTGAGGTTGACGTGGGCGTAGTGGTTAAGGTACCAGTTCAGCCCCGCTGTGGTCGCCGAGAGGGTGCTGCCCTTGATGCAGGGCTTGTTGTCCTTGCTGGTGATAAGGAAGGTCTCGCTGCCGCCGTCTTGGGCGAGCGTCTCGTCCACCGCCAGTTCAATAAGGTCTGCTGCCCCAGTGCCTCCGATGCGTGTGAGCAGACTCGAGAGAGCCTCGTCAGTGCTTGCTGCTTTGAGGTTAAGGGCGAAGAGGATGGCAGCCGCCATCGTGATAAGCTTCTTTTCCATAGGTATAAGGGTGTTAATCGGTTTAATCGGTAAGAGGTTTGGGGCAAAGGTAGAACAATTTCCCCTCATGCCCCAAGACTTGTGGGGAAAGTTGCCTAACTTCGCGCTGTTGCCCGCCTATGGAAGCATACCTCATCATTAAGAAGTACCTTGAGGAGGAGAAGCTTAGCTTCGACAGCCTCGACTCGCTCGACAGGGTGTCGCTCCAATGCTTCATAGCTCAGAGCTTCGGCGTGGAGGTGAACGCGGTCTCCGTGGGCGACTTCCCCTCGCTCGAAGCCTTGGCTGAATATGTGGACAGACGCAAGACACGCACCGAGCCCCGGCGGGTTAACTGGCACGAGCTGCTCGCCCTCTCCCTGCCGATAGAGCTGCCCTCGTCCACCGTCTTCTTCCCCCTCGCCTCCAAGCTGCTCAGGCTGTGGCTTGGCCTTTACCACCGCCTGAGCATAAGGGGCAGGGAGAACATCCCCAAGGCGGGGCCCTTCATCCTCGCACCGAACCACCAGAGCTTCCTTGATGGCGCCGCCGTCATGAGCGGCATACGCTGGGCGGGAGTGAAGCACTTCTACTTCTTCGCCACCGAGGACCACGTGCGTACGCCCCTCGTGCGCTTCATGGCGAGGCACTCCAACGTCGTGGTGATGGAGAGGCAGAACCTCAAGGACTCCATCCACCGCCTGGCAGAGGTGCTGCGGCAAGGGCAGAACCTCATCATCTTCCCCGAGGGCTCCAGGACGCACACGGGAGAGCTGGGACAGTTCAAGCGGACGTACGCTATCATGAGCCTCGAGCTTGGAGTGCCAGTCGTGCCTGTCTGCATCCGAGGGGCGTTCGAGGCGTGGCCGAGGAAGCGGCGCATCGCGCGTCCAGGGAAGGTGACCGTCGAGTACCTGCCCCCCGTCATTCCCCACCGCAGCAGCTCGTACGAGCAGCTCAACGCTGAGGTCCGCACTGCCATCCTTCAGAGGCTTCGCGGCGCCTCACCGCTGAGCCGCGACAAAGGTGTGTAGACCCCTTGGCAAAAGAGGTGTAGACCCCTTTGGCAGAAGAGGTGTAGACCCCTTTGGGTGCAGAGGTGTAGACCCCTTTGGCAGAAGAGGTGTAGACCCCTTTGAGTGCAGAGGTGTAGACCTCTTTGACAGAAGGGGTGTAGAGGGTCGTCGCCAAGGGCCTCTACACCGAAAAAGGGGTTTCTCCCACTTTTTAAGGGAAATCCCCCTCAGGGCACACTGAAAATGCGTACCTTTGCCTCAGACTTAACACGAACACTATGAACGCAAGACTTCTACTTATGGCTCTCGTCGCGGCGCTCCCCTCTCTGGGACGGGCGCAGGACGCAGACGACATGTACTTCACCCCTAAGAAGAAGAGCCAGCAGACCGCCACAACGACGCAGACGCGCCCAGTATACACCGAGCCCGTCCTGAGGCAGCAGGACGACGACACCGTCTCCTGCTACACGGGGCAGCTCCGTGACGTGGACGAGTACAACCGACGCTCTACTGCCCCCAGTCAGGGCGACCCAGACGTGGTCGTGATAGACACGCTGGGGATGCAGTGGGTCTTGACCAAGACGGACACGGGCGACTACGTGTGGCTCCCCCTCGAGGACGAAGAGGAGCAGGCAAGCGAGGACGCAGGCTCGCCTGACTACACGGGGAGCGACGACTACAGCTGCTCCTCACGCCTGGTGCGCTTCCACGGCTACGTCACACCGTACGGAGCCCTTTGGGTAGACCCTTGGTACTACGACTCGTGGTACTACGACCCCTGGTACGGCTGGTATAGCCCCTGGTACGGCTGGGGCTGGGGCTTAGGCTGGGGTCTCGGCTGGGGCTGGTACGGATGGTATGGAGCTGGCTGGCACGGGGGCTGGTGGCCTCACGCAGGCATGGCCTACGGCGGCAGAAGGGGAAGCACCTTCGGGCACATAAGAGGCGGGGCCTTGGCGTCGTCGAGGCGAGGCGGCACTGGGTATAACGCCCGCTCCACCGCATCCCGAGGCACTACCGTAGCAAGGGGCAACACCGCGAGCCGCTCCACCGCCGCGCAGCGAAGCACACGCTCCAACGTGAGCCGAAGCACAAGCACATCTCGCAGCACAAGCACATCCCGCAGCGCAGGCACATCCCGCAGCTCGGGCGTGAGCCGCGGCAGCGGCTTCTCGGGAGGCAGCTCAAGGGGAGGCTTCGGAGGAGGCTTTAGTGGCGGAGGCTCTCGAGGTGGAGGCTTCGGCGGAGGCGGCTCACGAGGCGGCGGAGGACGCAGATAACTCTAACAACAGCATATCATTATGAAGACACGGAACATACTGCTCGCCTTAGCAACGGCGGCGTGCGCCACGGTCAGCGCACAAGACACTTACCTTAACGACCGCCTCACCGCCACCGACGACCTCAACGGCACAGCCCGCTACGTGGGCATGGGAGGAGCGCTCGGGGCTCTGGGGGCTGACCTCTCGGTCATCAGCGACAACCCCGCGGGGATAGGACTTTACCGAAAGAGCGACGTGGGGCTGTCCTTCGGCCTTGTGAAGCCTAACGGCAACGGCTGGGACAAGAACGACCGCTCGAGCTACGGAGAGAGGCTCACACACGCCTCCTTCGACCAGATGGGGCTTGTGTTCAGCCTCAAGTGCGACAGCAAGCTCAAGTACGCCAACTTCGCAGTCAACTACCAGAAGAAGGCGAACTACAACCTCGGCTTCTTCGCCGACAACCCTAACCTCGGGGGCTACTCGCAGATGGACCAGCTGGCGGAGCTGGCTACCGCTGGCTTCGGCACTGACCAAAACCTCGCGGGGCTTGCGGCTATGCCTTACGCTAAAGACCCCTCGATGGACAACTACTACCTCTCGCAAGACGAGCAGGGCTACTACAACCAGTACTCAAGCTACAGCAACAACTACACACGCCACCAGACGGGTTCCTTGCAAGCCTTCGACATCAACGCCTCCTTTAATATAATGGACCGTGTCTACGTGGGGGCTACCTTCGGGGTGGACAACCTCGACTACCGTGCTTGGAGCGAGTACGCGGAGTACGGGGGCGATGACCTTCTGAACCACGCTGTCTACAACGACGTGGAGGTGGACGGCTACGGGCTTAACGCCAAGTTCGGCATTATCGTGCGACCGATAGAAGACAACTCCTTCCGCTTCGGCGTGACGCTCGAGACCCCCACGTGGTACAGACTGAAGAACTCAACCATCTTCAACCTCGACCAAAGCGACAAGCCTGAGAGCTACCTCGAGTTCACCATAAGGACGCCTTGGAAGGGGCGCATAAGCTTCGGCTCTACGGTCTCTAACGTCTTCGCCTGGGGGCTGGAGTACGAGTACGCCAACTACGGCAAGACCTCGATGGGCTACCCCTGCTGGGACGAGTGGGACTACTACCACTCAGGGCTTGCCAGCGACCCCGACTTCGCCATGAACCAGCACACGAAGAGTGTCCTGCAAGGGCAGCACACACTGAAGATGGGCGTCGAGTACAAGCCCACGAGCGACCTCTCCCTGCGCCTCGGCTACAACTACATCTCAAGCCGATACAAGGACGGGGCGACGTTCGACCAGTACAGCATTGACTCCGAGGCTATGGACTACAGCACAAGCACGGACTACATGCTGCTTGGAGACGCCAACATCCTCACCGTGGGCTTGGGCTACAAGCTTAAGAGCTTCTACGTGGACCTCGCCTACAAGTTCCGAGCCCAGAGCGGAGACTTCTACGCCTTTGACAGCAGCTTCGCAGACGACTGGCAGCTCTCGCCCGTCAACGTGAACCTCAACCGACACCAACTGGTGCTGGGCTTGGGCTTCAAGTTCTGACGAGATGAAGCCTTTCCTCAGCTTCTCCAAGAGACTAAAGGCATGGGCAACGGCGCTCATGCTTTTATTGTTGCTGGTGGGTGCCTGCTGCCTCGTCGACGCTCGCAAGGAGCACAGGATGGAGCGGAGGGACTACGCCCGTCTGGACAGCTGCGGCGACCCCCTCCAGTTCGAGGACTTCTTAGCCAAGTACCCTTCGAGCAAGCACACAGAGGACGTGCGGCAGAGATACTTCGCCCTTGTGTCGGCGCAGTCGGAGCTCAGGGACAAGGTCTTGCAAGCCTCGAGCGAGGAGCTGAGGGCGTTCATCGCGAATAATCCCAACCAACCCTACCTCACCCGCCTCGCCTCTATGCGCCTCGACACGCTCGACTGGCTTGAGGTCTCCGCCTCTCCCACGCTTCACGGCATGGAAAGCTACCTTGCCGCCCATCCTGACGGGCAGTTCGCCGACCAGGCGGAGGCACAGCGACAGCGCCTCGACCGCCTCAGGATGGAGCAGGAGGCGCAAGCTCAAGCCGACACACTCGCCCAAGAGCTGGACAGCATCGACGGGCAGCCGTAGTAGACTTCTCGTACGACAAGTCGCGGCTCGTCCGTCGGACCTCTTGTAACTCGTCCGTCGGACCTTTTGGAATCGGTCCGTCGGACCTCTTGTAACTCGTCCGTCGGACCTCTTGTAACTCGTCCGTCGGACCGTTTGTAACTCGTTCGCCTAACGTTTCTGTGGGGTTGCCTCGTGCTTCCTGCCCTCAGACGGGCTGTTCCCTGTCGCCCTCGGCAGCCTTCCTGTTTACGCTCTCCTTGTTGAAAGCCGAGCGCACTCGTGAGAGCGTCTCTGGTGTCATCTGAAGGAAGGAGGCGATGTGCAGCATCGGGGCGCGCAGCACTATCTCGGGGTAGGTGCGCAGCAGTCGCTCGTACCTCTCCCGTGCGTTCTCGAAGCGCTGCGAGTCGGCGTGCGCCTGGCTGCTTATGAGGGCGTGCTCGAGTATCTTGCGGTAGAGCAGCTCTATCTCGTTGTTCTGCATCATAGCCACGTGCAGAGCCTCGTAGGGGATGGCGTAGAGGGTGGTGGGCTCGAGAGCCTCCACGATGATGCGGCTGGGCTCCTGCTTGAGGAAGCTCTCTATGCAGAAGCAAATCTTGCCCTCGTAGGAGAAGTGCTCGGTCACGTCCTTCTGGTTCTTGTAATAGTACTGCCGCACCATCCCGCGGCTCACGTAGTACATCGCCCGGCACACCTCTCCCTCTTCGAGCACCACCGACCCCTTGGCGAACTTAAGCGGCACGAGCAGCTTGGCGAGCGCCTCCACCCCCATCAGGCTCAGGGTGCAGTAGATGCGCGCTATGTCACGGGCAATGTCTCTGTTGAGGTTTGTCGTTATGTGTTGTGGCATTGGATTAAGTTGTGTTAGGGGTGTGGTCTTCAGTCGAGTTTAAGCACTGCGAGGAACGCCTTCTGCGGCACGCTCACGTTGCCTATCTGCTTCATGCGCTTCTTGCCCCGCTTCTGCTTCTCCAGCAGCTTTCGCTTGCGGCTCACGTCGCCTCCGTAGCACTTTGCGAGCACGTCCTTCCTTACCTGCTTCACCGTCTCGCGGGCTATTATCTTGCCCCCGATGGCGGCTTGTATGGCAATGTCGAACTGCTGGCGTGGCAGCAGGTCTTTAAGCTTCTCGCACATACGGCGGCCGAAAGCCTCGGCGTTGCTCACGTGGGTGAGGGTACTCAGCGCGTCCACGGGCTCTCCGTTTAGCAGTATGTCCAGCTTGACGAGCTTGCTGGGGCGGAAGCCTGCCTGGTGGTAGTCGAACGAGGCGTAGCCCTTCGATATGCTCTTGAGCTTGTCGTAGAAGTCTATGACAATCTCCCCGAGGGGCATAGAGTATTGCAGCTCCACACGGTTGCCGCTGATGAACTCCTGCCTCACGAGCTCTCCCCGCTTGCCAAGGCAGAGCGTCATTATCGGCCCGATGAAGGTGGCTGTTGTGATTACTGTGGCGTTGATATACGGCTCCTCGATGTGCTCTATGAGGGTGGGGTCGGGCATTCCCGCTGGGTTGTGCACCTCCTTCACGTTGCCCTGCTTGTCGTACACGAGATAAGAGACGTTAGGCACTGTGGTTATCACGTCCATGTCGAACTCACGGTCGAGCCTCTCTTGTATTATCTCCATGTGCAGAAGCCCGAGGAAGCCGCACCTGAAGCCGAAGCCAAGAGCCACCGAGCTCTCGGGCTGGAAGGTGAGCGATGCGTCGTTGAGCTGCAATTTCTCAAGGCTTGCCCTTAGGTTCTCGAAGTCTTCCGTCTCTATTGGGTAGACCCCTGCGAACACCATCGGCTTCACCTCCTCGAAGCCCGATATAGCCTCGGGGCAGGGGTCGGTGGCTGTGGTTATCGTGTCGCCTACCTTAACGTCTGTGGCGGTCTTGATGCCGCTCACGATGTAGCCCACGTCGCCGCACTGAAGCTGCCCCCGTGGCTGCATCTCCATCTTCAGCACGCCTATCTCCTCGGCTTTGTACTCCTTGCCTGTGTTGATGAAGCGCACCTGCTCGCCGCCCTTCATCGTGCCGTTCTCTATCTTGAAGTAGGCTATGATGCCTCGGTAGGAGTTGTACACCGAGTCGAAGATGAGGGCTTGCAGCGGTGCCTGCGCATCGCCCGTCGGGGCTGGGATGCGGTCAACCACAGCGTCGAGTATCTCGGGCACGCCTTCCCCCGTCCTTGCGCTTGCCCGTATTATCTCACTTCTCTCGCAGCCCAGCAGCTCCACTATCTCGTCAGCCACCTCGTCGGGCATAGCGTTGGGCATGTCGCACTTGTTCACCACTGGAATGATGGTGAGGTCGTGACCTATTGCCATATAAAGATTTGAGATTGTCTGCGCCTGCACTCCTTGCGTGGCGTCCACCACGAGTATCGCCCCCTCGCAGGCAGCTATGCTGCGGCTCACCTCGTAGGAGAAGTCAACGTGTCCCGGTGTGTCGATAAGGTTGAGGGTGTAAGCTTCGTTTCCACGCCTGTAGTCCATCTGAATGGCGTGGCTTTTTATGGTTATGCCCCTCTCGCGCTCAAGCTCCATGTCGTCGAGCATCTGCCCTTCTGTAATCTTAATCGTGTCCGTCAGCTCCAGAAGACGATCTGCCAAAGTAGACTTTCCGTGGTCGATATGCGCGATTATGCAGAAATTGCGTATGTTGCCTTGCATTAAGCCTTTCTCTCTCTAAGGTGCAAAGTTAGCTATAAAATCTGAATCCACATAGAGTGGGTCAAACAAAAACGCGCCCCCGACCTTCTGTCGGAGACGCTTTTTATCTGTGTGCTGCCTCTTTCGCCCTCCCGAGGGGGCTGCGGCAAATGTGTCCGTGGCAATGCGCCTGAGGCGAGCCTCCGCGCTGTCGTCTGTGCTCTCTTAGTTAAGCGCCACGACGATTTCCTTGCCCTCTTCGCTCACGGTCACCTTGCTCTCGCGGAGCAGCCAGCCCAGTCCGAGGTAGAGGTCTTTGTCGCAGCGAACCTTGGCAGCCTTCTTCAGGTCTTTGCCGCTGAGGGCGCCGTTCTCGCTCAATGCAGTCCAAATCTGGCCTGCGATTGTTCCAACTTTTTCGTTCATGATTAAATAACCTTTAATGAAAACTAATATCTCTTCGTTTCGTCTGCAAAGGTAGCAATCCTGCCACTTCGACCAAGCTCTTTCCCCTATATTTTCCTCGAAAAGGCTTGTTTTCTTGACTTTAATCAAATATAAAGGGCTAAATTCGCGCTTGATGAAGCGTGGACTGACGAACGTGCGATGGCTTTCTCTCCTCTGCCTGCTCGCCCTCTCTTCCTGCCATAGGAAGCAGACCTTCGAGGAGCGGATGCTGGAGGAGATAGCGGCTTTCAACCAGCGGGAAGTGCCTAAGCGGATGGACGAGGTCACGGTGATGGACAGCCTCCGATACGAGCCCGAGAGCCGCTCCATAGCTTATTTCTACACCCTTGAGGGGCTGGCTGACAACGACAGTGTGCTTACCGAAGAGCTGCGAGACCAGCAGCGTGAAGGCTTGCTTGGCAATCTTAGGGGCAGCATTCAGCTTAAGCCGTACAAGGAGCAGGGGCTGAGCTTCGAGTACTGCTACTATTCCCACAAGTCAGGCAAGCTGCTTATGCGCTTCGCCTTCACGGCTGACGACTATAACCAATAAGAGAAACCCCGCCTCCAGCGGGGAGGGCTTTACGGGGTGTCAACTGGCTGGTTTTCAGGCTTGTCGGGCGGCTTCCCTCTGCATCTGCTCTATGGCGCGGCAGAGCTGGTCGGGGCAGCTGGTGGGCTTCATTCCGCAGCGTATGCCGTTAAGGCGCTCCAGCACGTCCTCCATTCGCATTCCCACCACCAGTTTCGACAGGCCTTTGGTGTTGCCGTCGCAGCCTCCTATGATGCGGCAGGCGGTGATTCTGCCGTCCTCTGCCTCCACCTCTATGAACTGGCTGCAAGTGCCACGTGTCTTGTAAACTGTCTTCATCAGGCTTCTGGGCTCATGTTGGTGTAGACGGTCTGCACGTCGTCGAAGTCCTCCAGCCTCTCAATCATCTTGTTGATGGTTTCGCGCTGTGCTGGTGCAACGTCCTTCGTGTCGTTGGGTATGTAAGTGAACTCGCCTCCCACGTCCTCAAATCCGTCAGCCTCCAGCTGCTTTTGGATGGCGTTGTAGCTGGTTGGCTCTCCGTAGATGGTGAGGGTGCCTTCCTCCTCATCCTCGTCAAAATCCTCGTCCACACCGAAGTCAATCATGTTCAGGATGAAGTCATCCATATCCATGTCGGGTTTCTTCTTGAACGTAAACACACATTTGTGGTCGAAAAGGAAAGAGAGAGACCCCGTTGTGCCGAGGTTGCCGCTGTATTTGTTGAAAACCGAGCGCACGTCAGCCACTGTGCGTGTTGTGTTGTCGGTCAGGGTGTCCACGAGGATGGCGATGCCGTGAGGCCCGTAGCCCTCGTATGTCACGCTTTTATACTCGCTTTGGTCTTTGCCCATGGCGTTTTTTATGGCTCGCTCGATGTTGTCCTTCGGCATGTTCTCACGCTTGCAGGTGGCTATCACTGAGCGCAGCTGAGGGTTGTTCTCGGGCTCGGGTCCCGCAGCCTTCACGGCTATTGCGATTTGTTTCCCAAGTCTTGTGAAAGTTTTAGCCATGTGGCCCCACCTTTTCAGCTTGGTGGCTTTGCGGTATTCAAATGCTCTTCCCATAACGATAATGTGTTTAATTTGGTTAGCCCATTGGATTATGTAGTTTGTTAGTTTGTGTTTGCTTGTTTTGTCTGTTTATCTGAGTTCTGCGTCCAGTTGCTTGGTCAGGTTTGCTATCAGCTTGCCCATGATGTTGTCAATAGCCTTGTCTGTCAAAGTCCTTTCGTCGTCCTGAAGCGTGAAGTTGACAGCATACGATTTCTTGCCTTCGGGTATGTTCTTGCCCTCGTACACGTCGAAGAGGCGCACCTCACGCAGCAGTTTCTTCTCAGTTGAGTAGGCGATGCGCTCTATCTCTGCGAACTCCGTTTTCTTGTCAACCAGCAGCGCAAGGTCTCTGCTCACGGCTGGATATTTGGCAATCTCTGAGTATGTGACCGCCTGATTCTTAACGGCTTTCATCAGTGCGTTCCAGCGGAGGTCGGCATAGTAGACTGGAGAGTCTATGTCAAATCGCTTCAGAAGTTTGCCTGACACTATGCCCAGTTCCGCAAGTGTCTTGCCTCCACGGTTGGAGATGAGCTGGCTCTTGCTGAAGAGGTCGCTCTCGCCCTCGGTGAACACGAGCATGCCAAATGGCACTCCGAGGCGTGAGAGGATGTTGAAGACGTGAGCTTTCAGTTCGTGAACGCTTGTCTCCTCGTCTGTGTGAGCCCAGCTTCCTGTAACGCGTTTCCCAGTCATCCAAAGGCAGAGGTGGTAGTCCTCGCTGTAGGGGTCGAGGATATGCCTGATGACCTCGGGGTCGCGGCTTGAGCTTACGCCGGGTATGATGTCTGCGCAGCGTTTTTCTTTACGGTAGCGGTAGCAGTTCCCGTACTCGAAGAGACGCAGGTCGGGCGCTTTGTGTGCGATGTTACGTGCTATGGTCTCCAGTCCTCCGAACAGCAGTGTCTGCCGCATCACGTTGAGGTCTTGGCTGAGGGGGTTCAGCAGTGCTACGCAGTTCTCTCGGGGGTAGGACGTGAGCTCGTCGTAGTAAGAGCCACGCTGCAGCGAGTTGTTGAGGATTTCGTTGAAGCCTGCCCCCACGAGTTGCTCACCGATTAGGTTCTGAAGGCGGTGGCTTTTGTCGCAGTCGCCAGCCACGCTGAGGTCGCTGTTGAGCCCTTGGGGCAGCTCGACGTTGTTGTAGCCATAAATTCGCAGCACGTCCTCCACTACGTCGCAAGCCCTTTTCACGTCAACACGGTAGGGTGGCACTCTCAGGCGCAGGCCCTCGCTTGTCTCCTCTTCTACAGTCATTTCCAGCGACTTGACGATGCTTTTAATCTCGTCGTGGGGTATGTCCTTGCCAATCAGGTCGCAGGCGTACTGGTAGGGCAGGAACACCTTGAAATCCTCGATGGGGGAGGGGTATACGTCAACAATTTCCATACTCACTTCTGCGCCAGCCAACTCCTTCGCCAGTAGGGCTGCTTGCTTGAGTGCGTAGATCTGCCCGTTGGGGTCAACGCCTCGTTCGAAGCGGAACGATGCGTCGGTTTGAAGTCCGTGCCTGCGGGCGCTCTTGCGTATCCAAGTGGGGTGGAAATATGCACTCTCGAGCAGTACGTTGCGCGTAGTGGGATAAGTGCCGCTTCCCTTGCCGCCGAACACCCCTGCTATGCACATCGGCTCGTGTGCGTTGCATATAGCCAGATCGTTTTCGCTGAGCTTGTGCTCCACCCCGTCCAGTGTCACGAAAGGTGTGCCCTCAGGCATTGTCTTGACAATTACCTCGTTGCCCTCAATCATGTCTGCGTCAAAGCAGTGCAGCGGCTGTCCGTATGCCATCATAATATAGTTCGTGATGTCAACGATGTTGTTAATCGGTCGCAGTCCGATAACGGTCAGCTTGTCCCTCAGCCACTTTGGGCTTTCCTTCACCTCGCAGTTGGTCAGGCTAACAGCTGCGTATCGTGGGCACGCCTCTGTCTGCTCGACGGTGATCTTAACTGGGAGCTTGTGGTTGTCAACTTTAAACGCTTCGCAGCTGGGGCGGTGGAGGCTGGTCTGTTTGCCGTTTCTCACCAGCCATGCGTACAGGTCTCTTGCCACTCCGTAGTGGCTGCATGCGTCGGCTCTGTTGGGCGTGATGTCAATTTCTATGACGTAGTCGCTCTCCAGCTTGTAGTATTCCGCGGCTGGTGTCCCGACGGGCGTGTCCACGGGTAGCTCGATGATTCCCGAGTGGTCAGTGCCTATCCCGATCTCGTCCTCTGCGCATATCATCCCTTGGCTCTCGATGCCGCGGAGCTTGCTCTTCCTGATGGTGAGCTCCTCGTCTCCGTTGTAAAGCTTTGTGCCTATGGTGGCTACCATCACCTTCTGTCCGGCTCTCACGTTGCTTGCTCCGCAGACTATCTGAAGTCGCTCGCCAGTGCCGACGTTCACTTGGCAGACGTGCATATGGTCGCTGTTGGGGTGGGGTTCGCAGGTCTCCACCTCGGCTGTCACGATTCCTTTAAGTCCGCCCCTGATGTTCTCCGCTTCCCGGACGGAGTCCACCTCGAGACCTATGCTGGTAAGTGCGTCGGCCGTCTCTTGGGGGCTGAGGCTGAAGTCAATGTACTCTTTGAGCCATTTGTAGGATATGTTCATGTCGCTGTTTCAACTATTTCGCAAAGTTAGTGCTTTTCGGGCGATAGGGCAAGTTTTCGGGTGTGTTTTTTGTGGGCTGGCGTGAAGTTTTTCTTCTGCGTAAAGCGGTATTCTGTGCGTGTGTGAATATGCGTTTTACGGCTGAGAATATTTATATTTCACAAATAAACCGCGCATTCTTTCGCAAAAAGTCGGTGCGACTTTTCGTTACGTACTGTATGTCCTCAGCGCGAATATGCCAATTCTTTATGCCGAGAATATGCTGAATGCTGTATAATCCCGCGGCTAAAGAGAGACGCGGCCTGCCTGAGAGCCTGCGCCACTTTCCCCTCTGCTTCCCCTTCTGCTCAGCGAGTGGGGAGACATCTCCCTGCTTAGGCTCTCCGCCTGCACGACCCGATGCCTTTCGGGGATGAACATCCTGCTCAAGTAGTAGTGTAATATCCCATCCCCGAGCGGAAGGCAGAAGGGAGGGTAACAGGCTAAATTATCATAACAATATACAACATTGTGGGAAGCACGAGAAAAGCTTGGTTTTGAGTGCGTATTGCTTGCTTGTTTACCGATTTTCCGTAACTTTGCAGTAGTGAAATGAGAGTGGAAACCACGCTATGATAAGTGTCGACCATCTGAGTATGGAGTTTAGCTCCAAGCCGCTTCTGAGCGATGTCAGCTTCGTCGTTAACCAGCGGGAGCGCATAGCCCTCGTCGGGAAGAACGGGGCTGGCAAGAGCACGCTCCTTAGGCTGATTGCGGGACAGCTTGCACCCGGCGCGGGGACGGTGAGCATGCCAGCAGGGCTGGCAGTGGGCTATCTCCCGCAGGTGATGGAGGTGGAGGACGGGCTGACGGTGAGGCAGGAGGCAGAGAAAGCATTCAGCCAACTCCGGGAGACGCAGAGCCGGATAAAGCGTCTCGAGGAGCTGATGGCAGAGGGCAGCGGCTCGAAGAGCGACGGCTACTTGCGCCTCGTGGACGAGTACACCCGTCTCTCAGAGAGATTCCGCATACTCGGTGGGCAGAACTACCAGGCGGAGCTGGAGCGCGTCCTCAGAGGCCTGGGGTTCCGCAGAGGCGACCTCGACCGCCAGACGAACGAGTTCTCAGGCGGCTGGAGAATGCGCGTTGAGCTGGCGAAGCTGTTGCTCGGCAAGCCCGATGTGCTTCTTCTGGACGAGCCCACCAACCATCTCGACATCGAGAGCATACAGTGGCTGGAGCAGTTCCTCGTGGCACGTCCTGCGGCGGTGATGCTCGTCAGCCACGACAGAGCCTTCCTCAACAACGTGTGCACGAGGACGATGGAAATCTCCTGCGGAAAAATCTACGACTACAGAGTTCCCTACGACCAGTTCGTTGCGCTCCGCAAGGAACGCCGAGAACAGCAGCTGCGGGCGTACGAGAACCAGCTGAAGGAGATTGCGGAGACAAGGGAGTTCATAGAGCGGTTTCGCTACAAGCCGTCGAAGGCGGTGCAGGTGCAAAGCCGCATCAAACAGCTCGCCAAGATAGTGCCGATAGAAGTGGACGAGGTGGATCGCTCAGCCCTCCGTCTGAAGTTCACCTGCTCGCAGCGCAGCGGCGACTTCCCCCTCGTCTGCGAGGACGTGAAAAAAGTTTATGCCCACACCGTCTTCCAGAACGTCAACCTCACCATTCGTAGGGGTGAGAAAGTGGCGTTCTGCGGGCGCAACGGCGAGGGCAAGTCAACGCTCGTGAAGTGCATAATGGGCGAGATACCCTACGAGGGCAAGATCACCGTCGGGCACAACGTGCAGATAGGCTATTTCGCCCAGAACCAGGCGCAAACGCTTGACGGGGAGCTGACCGTGTTCGACACCATCGACCGTGTGGCGCGAGGGGAGATAAGGCTGAAAATCAGGGACTTGCTCGGGGCGTTCATGTTCGGGGGCGAGGCCTCGGAGAAGAAAGTGAAAGTCCTTTCGGGTGGTGAGCGCAGCCGCCTGGCGATGATCAAGCTGCTTCTCGAGCCTGTAAACTTCCTGATACTGGACGAGCCGACCAACCACCTCGACATGCGCTCGAAGGACGTGCTGAAGGAGGCGATAAGAGACTTCGACGGAACGGTCTTAGTGGTGAGCCACGACAGAGATTTTCTTGACGGAATGGTGTCACGTGTGTACGAGTTCGCAGATGCTCGAGTGAGGGAGCATATAGGGGGAATTTATGACTTCGTGAGCCGATTCAGCCTTAGGGAGGCAGCGCTTACCCCAGCGCAGGGAACAAGCCCGCAGGAGGCACGCAAAGCTCCCTCGCAGACACGCCAGTCGTACGAAGAGCGTAAACAACGGTCGCGTCACCAGCGTAGGCTGGAGCAAACAATCAGCGAGGCGGAAACGGCCGTGGCGGAAATAGAAAACGCCTTGAAAATAATTGAATCGAAGATGTCCACCCAAGAGGGAAGCATGGACAATGCGCTCTACGACAAGCACGCGTCGCTCCAACGCCAGCGCAAGGCACTCGAGCAGGACTGGGCTGAGGCGATGGAGGAACTCGAAGAAATGAATAGCAGCCAAGCCGATGGGGAATGAAGAGTCGAGACTGAATTTCAACAGTCAGGGAGAGCCGACTGGGCTTTTCCCTGTCTTTTCCGTGCAAACCGAGAATCAAACCTTTCAAACATAAATATATGAAAACCAAACTGTTAACTGCTGTCGCCATATCTATGGCACTGACAGCATGCCAAAAGGAAATGAAATCGGGAATTGACATCGCAAACCTTGACACGAGTGTAGACCCAGCCACAGACTTCTACCAGTACGCCACTGGCGGATGGCAAGCGGCTAACCCCCTGACCGCTGAGTACAGCCGCTACGGCTCGTTCGACGCACTGCAAGAGGAGAACAACAAACGCCTCAGTGAGCTTATCGACAGCGTGGCTGCCCTCGACAATCCTGAGGGAAGCATCGAGCGCAAAATAGCAGACATCTACAACTCTGCGATGGACAGCGTCAGACTTAACGGTAATGGACTTGCGCAGTTGCATGACTTCCTCGAGGCGGACGGCTATCAAAGCTCAAAGGAAGCAACAGAGAAGTGGCTCGCCGAGACGTGGCCAAGGATGCAGAGGCAAGGAGTTCAGGGCTTGTTCGGACTGTATATAGGCGCAGACGAAAAGGATTCAAAGAACAACATCCTCAACATCCACCAAGGCGGTCTGACTATGGGGCAGAAGGAATATTATCTTAACGACGATTCTGCCACCACAGCCATCCGAGAAGCCTACACCCAATACATCGTCGACCTCACCAAGCACGCTGGCTTCACCGACGAGCAGGCAGAGAAAATATCTAACGATGTGATGCGCATAGAGACACGGCTGGCAAAGCAAAGCCGGAGCATGGCTGAGCTTCGTGACCCCGAGTCGAACTACCACAAGATGAGCTACGAACAGCTTAAGGTCGACTATGCGGGAGTGGACTGGGACCAGTATCTCTCGAACTTCGGTATTCAGGGCATCGACAGCCTCATTGTGGGGCAGCCTGACGCGCTTCACGAGGCGGAGAAGGTGCTTAAGGAAGAGCCGCAGGAAGCTTTACAGAACTTCTATCTTTGGCACGCCCTGAACATGGCAAGCTCTTACGTTGACGACGAGAGCAGAGCCCTTAACTTCGCATTCTGGGGAAAGACGATGAGCGGAAGAGAAGAGGACAAACCACGCTGGAAACGTGCCGTGGCAAGTGTTGATGGTGGCGTTGGAGAGGCACTGGGGCATCTGTACGTCGACCGCTTCTTCCCCCCTGAGGCGAAGGAAAGAATGGAGAAGCTGGTGGCAAACTTGCAGGTGGCTCTTGGCGAGAGAATTGACGCACAGGACTGGATGAGCGACGAGACGAAGGCCGTTGCGCACGAGAAGCTGGACGCGTTTTACGTGAAGGTAGGTTATCCCAACAAATGGAAGGACTACAGCTCACTTCAGACTGGGGAGGATTATCTCCCGAATATCTTGGCATGCAACGAGTGGAAAATCAATGATATGGTGCAGACCAGACTGAATAAACCAGTTGACAAAGACGAGTGGTATATGACCCCGCAGACAGTGAACGCATATTACGATCCAAGCACCAACGAGATCACCTTTCCAGCCGGCATACTTCAAAAGCCCTTCTTCGACCTAGAGGCTGACGACGCATTTAACTATGGAGCTATCGGTGTTGTTATAGGTCACGAGATGACCCATGGATTTGACGACGAAGGCTCGCAGTACGACAAGGATGGAAACCTCAGAAAATGGTGGAACGAGGATGACACGAAGCGCTTCAAGGAAAGGATTGAGGTGATGCGAAATTTCCACGACAATATCGAGGTTCTGCCCGGCTTGCACGCTAACGGCAGCCTGACACTCGGTGAGAATATGGCTGACCATGGCGGACTGATGGTGTCGTTCCAGGCATTCAAGAACGCTACTAAGGACGCTCCCCTCGGCACTGTCGACGGCTTCACGCCCGAGCAGAGGTTCTTCCTCGCCTACGCAGGGGTGTGGGCGCAGAACATCAGGACAGAGGAGATGCGTAACCTTACCATAAGAGACCCCCACGCACTGGCTAAATGGAGGGTGAACGCACAGCTGCCGCATATCGACGCATGGTATGAGGCCTTCGGAATCACCGAGGATTCTCCTATGTTCGTGCCTAAGGAACAGCGGGTCAACATCTGGTAAAATCACACTCTAAAACAAGACGCCAAGCAATAAAATGCCACTAAAACTACCCGACAAACTGCCTGCCATAGAGCTGCTGAAAGAGGAGAATATCTTCGTGATGGACAGCTCGAGGGCTCGCATGCAGGACATCAGACCGCTGCGCATAGTGGTCTTGAACCTGATGCCGCTAAAAATCACAACGGAGACTGACCTCGTTCGCCTGCTCTCCAACACGCCTTTGCAGCTGGAGATTGAGTTTATGAAGGTGAAGGCTCACACGAGCAAAAACACACCAATCGAACACATGAAGGCGTTCTACAGAGATTTCCAGCTGATGCGTGACGACAAGTACGACGGCATGATAATAACGGGTGCGCCAGTGGAGCATTTGGACTTTGAGGAGGTGACTTATTGGGACGAGATGACTGAGATTTTCGACTGGAGTCGCACCCACGTCACCAGCACTATGTACATCTGTTGGGCTGCTCAGGCTGGTCTTTACCACCACTACGGCATCCCTAAATACCCGCTGCCTGAGAAGATGTTCGGCATATTTCCGCAGAAACCACTCATACCATCTTTGCCCATCTTCCGTGGCTTCGATGACGTGTTTTTTATGCCCCACAGCCGCCACACCGAGATACATAAGGAGGACATACTGGCAAGACCTGAACTGACGCTCATAGCCGAAAGCGAGGAGAGCGGGGTGAGCATGGTGATGGCTCGTGGTGGAAGGGAAATTTACATCACTGGACATAGTGAGTATAGTCCCTTGACGCTCGACACTGAATACAAGCGTGACCTTGCGAAGAAGCTGCCTATAAAGAAACCACAAAACTACTACATTGACGACGACCCAGCCAAAGGTCCCCTCGTCTCTTGGCGCACGCACGGCAATATGCTGTTCCTCAACTGGTTGAACTATTACATCTATCAGGAGACACCTTACAATTTGAATGACATCCACTAAGCGCAGACCTGATGAAAGCCATCGAACTCTTAGCTCCGGCTCACGACCTTGAGACAGCTCTCGAGGCGATACGACATGGTGCTGATGCCGTCTACATCGGGGCTGAGAGGTTTGGGGCCCGTGGAGAGGCTGGCAATTCGGTGGAGGACATCAGGGAACTGTGTCGACGGGCTCACGTCTTCAGAGTGCGAATTTATGTTACACTGAATACTATCCTAAAGGACGATGAGCTTGAAGATGCCCGACAGCTGGTTTGGCAGCTTTACGAGGCTGGGGTGGATGCCCTGATAGTTCAGGATATGGCGCTGCTGGAGATGGAACTGCCGCCCATTTCCCTTCACGCCAGCACGCAGATGAACAACGCCACGACAGAGCAGGTGAGGTGGCTCAGGTCGCTGGGATTCAGGCAGGTGGTGCTTGCAAGAGAATTGACACTGGGCGAGATGGCGGAGATTCACAAGCAAGTGCCGGATGTCAGGCTCGAGGTCTTCGTCCACGGCTCAATCTGCGTGAGTTATAACGGACAATGCTACGCCTCACAACACTGTTTTCACCGCTCTGCAAACCGTGGTGAGTGCGCCCAGTTCTGCCGCCTTCCCTTCGACCTTGTCGACGCAAAGGGCAGGGTGGTGGCGAGGCAAAAACATTTGCTGTCCCTGCGAGATATGAACCGCAGCCAGCAGCTGGAGAACTTGCTCGACGCTGGTGCTGTGAGCCTGAAGATTGAGGGCAGGCTGAAGGACAAGGCATACGTGAAAAACGTGGTCGCTTACTATCGGCAGGCACTCGACAGAATTTGCCACAAGCGTCCTGAAGACTACTGCCGCTCCTCCCTTGGCAGGCACAGTTTCTCTTTCGAGCCTAAGCTTGATGCCGTGTTCAACAGAGGCTTTACAGACTACTTCCTTCAGGGCAGACAACGGGGTCTTGCCAACCACCTCTCGCCCAAAAGCATTGGTGAGCCAGTCGGAAAAGTGAAAAATATACTTAACCATTGCGTTGTTGTAGCTGGCGAGACCTCATTCTCCAACGGAGACGGACTTTGCTACTATAACAAGGAGGGACGGCTGCAAGGCTTCAGAGTGAACAGAGTCGATAATGACAAGCTTTTCCCGCAAGTGATGCCCACCGACCTTGAACTTGGGACGCAGCTCTACCGCAACTACAACCAGCGACTTGAGACGCTTCTCTCTTGCCCCTCAGCCGAAAGAAAAATCCCAATCTCTTGGACTTTCTCCGAGACACCTGACGGCTTCCGCCTAAGTGCCGCTCTGAAGAGCGAAAATTTAAGCGTGAGCCGTGATTTCAAAGCTGAGCACACCCCAGCCCGAAGCGAGCAGAATGAGCTGATGGAGAGGCATCTGGCGAGGCTCGGGACAACTGTTTTCGAGAGCGGGGGCGTTGACTTCCAGACGAGCCGAAACTGGTTCGTGCCCGTGAGCTTGCTGACAAGTTGGAGAAATCTGCTTATCGAAGCTTTGGAGCGGCTTTTGAGCGAGGAGCATACCACTGTGCCGCCAAGCCCTGAAGAGGCCGTTGAAGCGCCATTTAAAGGCAAGGAAATCACATATCTCGGCAACGTGGCGAACTCGCTGGCTAAGCGTTTTTATCTCGACAACGGGGCTTTGAGCGTTGAGGATGCGATGGAGGTCTACGAGTCAACTATTCATGACATGCCCTTGCTGATGAGATGCCGCTATTGCATACTTTTCGAGCTGGGCTGTTGCGCCAAGCAGGGCGACAGAACCCTTGTGCAACCCCTTTTCTTGAGGCTTGCCGACGGCAGAATTTTCCCTCTTGGTTTCGACTGCAAAGAATGTGAAATGCTGGTTTATGCGGGTTAGTTTGCTGTTAATATTGTTAGCGTTAGTCCTGACCTCCTGCCGCCATCCCCAGCAACCTGAAGACTACGATGTGGGTTACAACTTCCTTGTGGTCTCTGACACGCTTTCTTTGCAGGAAGACATGCCTATGCACCTGCTCATCGCCCCAGAGAGCGCGGAATCGCTCTATGTCCTGAAAGGCGACCAAGTGGTGGTTGCGCAAATAGAGACCATATCGGAGGACGAGGCTGACAGTGTGTGGGTGAAAATTGCTCGTGACCAAGACACGCAGGGCTGGATACACGAGAGCGAACTGTTGCAAGGTGTCATCCCTGACGAGCCTATCTCTCATGGCATTTTCTTCCTGAGTAACGCCTATCTCATCCCGACCGCCGTACTCTCGCTGCTGGTGCTGGTGGCATGGCTCATTAGGCGAATGCGCAAGGAACGCTACCATCTTGTCCATATTGACGACATCCCCTCACCATATCCCTTTACCCTCTGCCTCTGCCTGAGCGCTTTGGCTGTGCTTTACGCCAGCATTAAGAAATTCGCCCCCAGCACGTGGGCTTTCTTCTACTTCCACCCTACACTGAACCCCTTCGGCTTGCCCCCCTTGCTCGCCCTGCTCCTATCCCTTATGTGGCTGATTCTCATACTTTTCTGCGCATCTCTTATGGAGATTTCACGCTGTCTGAGAGCCACTGAGGCGGTGCTTTACACACTCTCGCTCATAGCCGCCCTCGCGATACTTTATCTTGTCTTCTCGCTCGCAACGCCCTGCTACATTGGCTATCCCTTGTTCGTGGCATACGCCCTCGCTGCCTTCTGGCAATACACGAGGAAGCACCGCGCCAAATTCACCTGCGGGAAATGCGGGGCAAGGCTGCGCGAGCTCGGTGTCTGCCCTAAATGTGGAGCGTTAAATACATAAACACGATATGCCAAAGGAAAAGATTGCTTACGTTTGCTCCGAGTGCGGGCAGGAAGCCACTAAGTGGGTGGGCAGATGCCCCGCTTGCGGCCAGTGGAACACCATGAAGGAGATCCGGCTCGGACCAGCGAGAAAGAGCCAAGCCTCAAGCCGTTATTCCAGCTCAACAAGGCAGAACTGCCCCCTTCCCGTGCAGGAAATCGAGGCGGACGCAGAGCCTCGCATAGACCTTGGCGACAATGAGTTGAACCGCGTTCTTGGCGGTGGACTTGTGCCTGGCAGCCTTGTCTTGCTTGGCGGTGAGCCGGGAATCGGCAAAAGCACGCTGATTTTGCAAACATCGCTTAACTTGTCTGACAGGACGGTGCTGTACGTCAGCGGAGAGGAGAGCGCAAGGCAGATAAAGCTCCGCGCTGACCGTCTAAATCCCTCGCCACGCAGCAAGCTGCTAATCCTCTGCGAAACCTCGTTAGACGCTATTTACAGGCACGTGGAAGAGCTTAAGCCCGACCTTCTGATAATAGACTCTATTCAAACTATTTCATCTGAATCGCTCGACTCTTCGCCTGGCAGTCTATCGCAGATAAGGGAGTGTGCCGCCTCGCTGTTGAAGTTCGTCAAGGAAGGTGGCTGTGGATGCTCGGTCATTCTCATCGGTCACATCACCAAAGACGGCACGCTTGCGGGGCCCAAGGTGCTGGAGCATATCGTGGACTGCGTGCTTCAGTTCGAGGGCGACCAGCATTATATGTACCGCATTCTCAGGGGAATGAAGAATCGTTTCGGCAGCACCAGCGAGCTTGGCATATACGAGATGCACCAAGGAGGGCTGCGCCAGGTGGCAAATCCCAGTGAGTTATTGTTGACAGAAGCGAGGGAAGGACTGAGTGGCATAGCGATTTGCAGTGCCGTTGAGGGTATCCGTCCGCTTCTGATAGAGACCCAAGCCCTCGTGAGCACCGCAGCTTACGGCACTGCCCAGCGTTCCGCCACTGGGTTTGACAGCCGTCGCCTGGGTATGCTTCTGGCGGTTTTGGAGAAGCGTGTGGGCTTCAAACTCACGCAGAAGGATGTCTTTCTCAACATCGCAGGCGGCTTGCGAGTGACAGACCCAGCGATGGATTTGAGCGTCATACTGGCAGTTGTCTCAAGCAATGTTGACCGGGCCATCGACACAGATGTGTGTATGTGCGGAGAAGTAGGCTTGAGCGGGGAAATACGCCCAGTAAGCCGCATTGAGCAGCGCATTGCGGAGGCTGAGAAGCTTGGCTTCGGCAGAATGCTCGTGCCCGCTCAGGGGCTTAAAGGCATTGACAACAGTCGACTGAAGCTTAAGCTAATTCCCATAGCCCGTGTTGCGGAGGCTGTGAGAGAGCTGTTTGGTTGAGCAATGGTAAGGGAAATTCAGCTGCGGCTACAGCCCTGCGACGCATACAACGAGCAGACCATCAGGCGGATAGTTGCGCAGGAGCAAGCCATTGACGAGCGAACCATCACCTGCGTCCGCATGCTCAGGCGCAGCATCGACGCTCGTCAAAGAAATATCTTCGTCAATCTCACCCTGAAAGTCTTCGTAAACGAGCAGCCCGACGAGCCGCTTTTTCAACAAATCGTTTACAAGGATGTCAGCCAGAGCCCTGCGGTCATTGTCGTGGGAATGGGTCCAGGAGGCTTGTTCGCTGCCTTGCGTCTCATAGAACTCGGCTTGAAACCCGTCATCGTTGAGCGAGGCAAAGACGTGAGGGAACGCAAGAAAGACATCGCCGAGATACGTCCACAGCAGAAGATTAACCCAGAGAGCAACTACGCTTTCGGTGAGGGTGGGGCAGGGGCTTATAGTGATGGAAAACTCTACACACGCTCGAAGAAGCGCGGAAGCTGCGAGAAGATACTGGGCGTGCTGTGCCAACATGGGGCAAGCCCTGCAATACTTTCTGACGCGCACCCCCATATCGGCACCGATAAGCTGCCAGCTGTCATCGAAAACATACGCAACACAATCCTCAGCTGTGGCGGGGAAGTCCATTTCGAGACTAAGATGACAGGTCTGTTGCTTCAGGGCGACAAGCTTGTGGGCATCGTATGCGGAGACCGCTCATTCAGGGCTCAGGCGGTGATTTTAGCCACTGGACACTCAGCGCGTGACACATATCAGCTTCTGCTCGCCAGCGGTGTTGAGATGGAGGCAAAGGGACTTGCCGTGGGCGTTCGCCTTGAGCATCCAGCCCAGCTTATAGACCAGTTGCAATATCACAGCAGACAAGGCAGGGGTAAATACCTGCCCGCAGCCGAATACAACTTTGTCAGGCAGGTTGGCGGCCGTGGTGTTTATAGTTTTTGTATGTGTCCAGGAGGAAGTGTCGTGCCAGCGGCAACCGCTCCACAGCAGATTGTGGTGAACGGAATGAGCCCGAGTAGCAGGGTAGGGCAGTGGAGCAACAGCGGAATGGTGGTGGAGCTTCGCCCGGAAGACGTGGAGGGAGACGATTTGTTAAGAATGATGCGCTATCAGGAAAGGCTTGAAAATGATTGCTGGCTGCAGGGAAACCGCAAACAGACTGCCCCGGCTCAGAGAATGTCTGACTTCGTGAACTCGCGCCTCAGCTACGATTTACCCCGAAGCAGCTACGCCCCTGGACTTATCAGCAGCCCCCTTCACTTCTGGATGCCGCAGCCGATAGTGAAACGCTTGCAGGAAGGCTTTAACCTATTTGGACAGCAAAAGCACGGTTTCCTTACCAACGAGGCGGTTGTCATAGGCGTTGAGACACGCACCAGCAGTCCTTTGCGCATACTTCGCAGTGCGGAGACATTCCAACACATAAGGGTATGTGGACTGTTTCCTTGTGGTGAGGGAGCAGGCTATGCGGGAGGCATCGTCAGTTCGGCGATAGACGGGGAGCGTTGCGCGGAAGCTGCCTCCGCTTTTCTCGCATCATAGGGATGGAAAACTGCGCACAGAGAGATTACGTCCGCCTAAGAGTCAGCAGATGGGATGCTGAAAAGCTTTACGGATACATAGTCGATGGGGCGAAAGATGAGGTGGCAGTACGCTATGATGAAGAATATTTACCCGAAATCCTATATAGGGGTGCGAATCTCAACCTTATTCACCCCACGGAAACAGACGGCACGCTGCAAGCGGAGCTCATAATATTCGAGCCAGACTACCTTATCGATGTCTCCACCGTTGCCAGCTGTTTCGCCACATACGCTGAGTCGCCTCTCGTCTCCCTTATAAGCAGGCTCACTCCATCCGCACAGACTGCGCCAATTCTCTTGGGGCGTATGTCTGGGCAACTACTTGACGAAGAGCTGCACGAGGATAATTTGACTTACGCTGACAGTGCAAGGCTCTTTTTTCGCCACAATGCCATGGCTATTCTCGGCACAGATTTGGACAAAGAGTTTCACGATGCGGCAAAGGAGCAAAAGCGGAACATACAGAAAGCCTTGCGTGAATTCCTGCCAAAGATGGCAACAAATTACGACAGTCGTCAGGCTGTTGTGGAGCCGTCTTTCGTGTCCGAGATGCTTGGCTTGCAGGGCCGTATGGACTTCCTCCAGTTGGATTTCAGCGTGCTGATAGAGCAGAAGTCGGGAAAGGCTGGATACGTGCCTTGCGCACCGCCTGAAGCACCTCCAAAGCCCGACGAGCAGCACTATGTGCAGATGCTTCTCTATATGGCGATTCTCAAGTACAATTTCAGGGAGCAATTCGAGAAAAATGCCCACACTCCTCAGTCTTTCCTGCTATATTCTAAATATCTTCAGCCTTTGCTCCCAATGGGCTTCTCCAAAGACTTGCTGCTGCGTGCCGTGAAGTTGCGTAACCTGACGGCGGCTCAGGATATGAGGCTTGCGAGAGACGGTTTCGACATACTCTGCGACCTGACGGCAGAAAAACTCTGCACTAAGGAAATCTCACAGAATTTATGGCAGCCGTACATACGCCCCCAGCTGGAATCCGTGCTGCAACCCATACACAACGCCGAGAAGACGGAGCGGCTTTATGTTCTCAGACTGCTGCGTTTTCTCGCACGAGAGCATATATTCTCCAAGCTTGGCAATAAGCAGAAAGAAGATTATGGGCTTGCCTCTTTATGGCAGAACACTTTGCAGGAGAAACTTGCATCGGGCAACATATACGACCGCCTCACGCTTGCCGAGCCAAAAACAAGCGGAGGCAGAGTGGCAAGCGTGTCGCTCAAGTTCAGTGAGGAGGCAGCTTGCGACACCAGAAACTTCAGGGTCGGGGACATTGTCATGCTGTATCCGTATAAGAAGGGCGAAGAACCAGATGTGCGCAAGACAATAGTTTTCAGAGGTACTATATCAGAGATTACTGCTGACGGCTTGAGGATAAGGCTGAGGAATGAGCAGACGGACGCAGTTGTCTTTGTACGTGATATTGACAAGCTGTGGGCTGTGGAGCATGACATTATGGAGTCTTCCTTTAACTCGCTGTATTCTGGGCTTCATTCTTTCCTGAAAGGCCCGCAGAGTAGGCGTGACCTGCTGATGTTTCGCAAGAAGCCCGAGGTGGATGAAAGCAGGCAATTAAAGGGCGACTATGGGGCTTTCAACGAGATGGTGCTGAGGGCGAAGCAGGCAAAAGACTTCTTCCTGCTGATTGGCCCGCCAGGAACTGGCAAAACCTCATTCGGCTTGCTGTATATCCTTAGGGAAGCCTTGATGGAGGAAGGCAGTAATGTCTTGCTGATGGCTTATACAAACCGTGCTGTTGACGAGATATGTGGAAAGTTGAATGGCAGTATCGACTTCATACGCATAGGGTCTTCGGATGGTTGTGCAAAGGAGTACAGAGAGCATTTGCTTGAGGAAAGCATCGCGGAATGTGCGAACCTTGAGCAGTTGAGGAGCAAAATAATGTCGACACGTGTGTTTGTTGGCACTGTAAGTGCGTTTAACTCTTGTGGGCAGCTCCTCAGGACAAAATCTTTCTCTCTTGCCATTGTCGACGAGGCCTCGCAGATACTTGAGCCCCACCTTGCCGCCTTGCTTTCGGCAAAATGCGGAGAGGAGCCCGCAATTGCTAAGTTCGTGTTCATTGGCGACCATAAACAACTACCAGCCGTCGTGCGGCAAAGCAGTGAGGAGTGTGCGGTAGCAGAGCCTGAGCTTATTGACATCGGGCTGAAGAACTGCCGCCTTTCCCTCTTTGAACGATTGTTGTCACGTTATAGAAACGACCCACGGGTGACATATATGCTTACTCATCAGGGCAGAATGCATAGGGACATCGCTGATTTCTCAAGCGAATTCTTTTACGGCGGCAAGCTTAAGGTCGTGCCACTTGAGAGGCAGCTTATGCCCTCTGCGGAGGCACGGATAAAGTTCATCGATATTGAGGAAAAAGACTGCGAGCAATCTGAAAAAGTCAATCGGTCCGAGGCGGAAACAATTGCAGAGATTTTGCGAAAGATATACGAGACGGAGGGCAAAAACTTCAATAGTTTGCGCTCCGTTGGCGTGATTGTCCCGTACCGCAACCAGATAGCGACCATCCGTTGTGCGATAGACAAGCTCGGACTGAAGGGGCTGCGTGACATTACCATAGACACTGTGGAGAGATTTCAGGGCAGTCAGAGGCGGACAATAGTCTACGGGTTTACGGTGAAAAGGGAAAGTCAGTTAAAGTTTCTTACGGACACCGCATTCCAGGAGGACGGCGTTACCATTGACCGCAAGCTGAATGTGGCTATGACACGTGCGGAGGAATTTCTAATATTGGTGGGCAATAACAAAATCCTCGCTCTCAATCCGCTATTCAAGCGCCTTATTGACTTTGTGAAGGCGAGGGGAGGCTACATATCTGAGGCGGTATCTGGTTAAGCTCCAAGGCATTAGATAGCTGTTTATGACTTTGGCTTAGAGCAGGAAACCTTGCTGAAGATAGCGCTGTCTATCTCATTATAACTTTCTTTTTATGTGTTCCGTAGTCGATAATGTATGTGCCTTTTAGCTTGCCAGAGCCAATGCGTTGACCATTCATATTGTAAATTCGTATAGTTTCTTTTCCATTTGCCTCTATCGAAGAGACTTTATCTGAGCTCATACAATCCACTTCTTTATAATCGCTCCATTCTGATAATGCCTCATCGTATATTGCCCTTACCCTGTACTTATAATGCGATGCGCTGAGATTGCTGAAGGTATAGCTTTTCTCGCAAACCCCACTCACTGTTATTGTCTCCGCTGGCGTGATGATTGAGCCGAGAATGGAGCCCAGCCCAGATGAGGAACTGATGTCCTCGGCGGAGAATACACCGTCGTATGCCGTAAAGCTTGTCATATAGTATGGCGAGCGGCATATTAGGCATACATAGCACTCGTTTTCCGTGATGTCCTCGAAGTTAAGCACATAGTCGGAAGCGCTTTCTGTGCCGTTCACGAAACAAGAGCAAATGGTGTCGCTCGTTAAGCTTATAATAGAGACCTGCATAGGAGTGGCTGTGCTGTCAGTAGCCAGCAAGCCGAGCTTAAGAGTGAGGCTGCCTGCGCTAAGAGACAGTAAAGGGGTTTGCAGGCGTCCTGTATAGCCTGCCTTGCCTATTTTCGCCCCGTACTGCGAGGTGTATATCTTCTCGCCGCTCCATCCGCTTGTTTGCGTGTAAGAGTCCATGTATATGGAGACATCCATCACCCCGTCTCCGTATATGGAATCGGATACGAATGTGCTGCAGTTCTCGCTCAGCAATATGCTTGTCAGTGCGCTTTTGTCCTTAATTTCCTTGGCTTCCACCGTGAAGGAGTCAACATCTTCCTCTGTTTCCCACGTGATTCTGAAGCTATGCTCACCCAGTACTTCCGCCTCGTTCAGAACAGGGGTAGGCACATATATGCCTCCCATAAAGTCGAATGATACCAGTCCTTTGTTGTCCTTTATGTTTGTGAGTGGCTTGTCGATGTAGTAGTTTCCCTCATCATCAGTATTGAACCATTCCCCACCGACACTCAGGTGGGATGTGTTTGTTAGTTCAGTGACCTTTGAATTGCCGGGGAATGGGTCTCCTTTGAGATCATTTTCAGTTGTGGAGTATTGAACGCCTGAACTGTTGGTATATTGTGAACCATAACCATTGTCAGCTGGAATTATGCTCATTCTCTGATGCTTTGCTAAAGTGTTCACAATATTAGCGTACCAATACATCGGGGAGTAATCCACGTGTGTGACCAGCAATCCGTGGCAGTCAGAGTATTGTTTCACGTATGTGAACCATCCTTCGTTCTGCCTGTTCTCCAGCAATAAATATTCGTCAGGATAGTTGTCGTTGCTTATCTTGTATGCCACAGGCTCATCACCAAGGCATGGCATATCCTTTACCCTCGTCATCCCGCTTAGTTCTGTGAGGGACATCCAACCACAGTACCATCTCTCGTAGGCTGTGTATCCACAAGGAATCTCGCTGTTCCCGTTAGGTCCATTGTAACAGCCCATATCCATCACGTCCCACGAGTCCATGCCGAAGCCTCCACCGTAGTTCACGTCATAGAAGTCTGGCAAGCCCAGACAATGGCTGAACTCGTGGCATGCCGTACCTATGCCATCAGGGGTTGTACCAGTTGTTCCCGTCAGTTCGGCGGTGCAGGCGTATGTGTTTATGTTTACTCCGTCAAGACATATTATTCCCTCTCCGTCACCGTATGCCGCGGCAGAACTTAGGTTATATTCGTGAGGCCAGATGGTGTATGAAGGTGCGCCCGCATTCTCTCCGTAACCTGCATAGATGACAAAAACCTGATCCACCTCTCCGTCGCCGTCCCAGTCGTAGTCAGCGAAATCAACTAAGTCATCCACCAGTCTGCAGGCTTCTATTACCATTTCGCCTGGATGAGCATCGAGATCGTAATGGTTGTTGGCACCGTAATAAGACATTTTCTCACTTACAGTCACGGGTCCAACCACGTCGAATGTAAGATCGAATTGTCCGTAGCTTTGGTCGAAGAAGTAATCATGTACCGAGCCGATGTGATAGTTCTCATTGTAGCCCTCCTTATTGAACATTTCGGTGAAAGTAACGTTAGGGTCAGTTCCGCTCATGGAGCAGTCAGTGAAGTTCACTAAAATCACAAGTCCTTTCTTGCTTCCTTGGTACGCCAAGGCACGCTGAACCAGGCTCTTCGCCCTTATGCGCATAGGGTGATTTCCATCATCCTCTTGCATTCTATGCAAGGTTTCGCATTGTTTTGCTATTATCTCAAGAGCCTTGCCTTTGTGCTGTGCCACGAGAGCCGTTTCCTCTTCGTTTCTCTCTTCTGCGTTGTGTGCTAGCAGGTTACTGACGGTTAATGTTGAGTCGCCACTAAGGGCATAATAATAAGAGAGATCTTCCCCTTGCATTATTGGTACGCCATCATCTGTCAGGAAGTAGTGATAATGCTCGTCGCCACGGAGATATACTGTTACCGTCGTCCTGTCCTTTTGTAATACTGTCATAGGCAATGGTCTGGCTGGCACGGCTTTTGAGCCGAGGGAAAAGAGCGCAGTCACCAGTAAAAGAAAGTATCTCCTCATAACAAAAGAAAAAGCCCCATAGGAATATTGCACCTATGGGGCTTAGGTAATAATGTTTTAGTTCAAAGTTCTTGACTGTTTATGTGCTTTCTCGTTACGAGGAGTTTGCTTAGGAGTATCAAGCATTATCAAATTTTCAATATAATTTGACTGCTGGATATTCGAACTCTTTGCATTTGCTCTGCCGTTTTGACGGTAACAATTCCCATTGTTAAGGGGATTACGCCCTTTGAAGGCATTTGTGTTCAAACGGTCAGTGACTTTTGTATTAGGTGACAGGCTTGGTGCATACATCAAATCAGCATCTATAAATGATACACAGGGATAACCACTTTCCTCACCCCAAACTACGACACAGGTTGTATAGTCTGAAGAAAAGTAGTAATAGTATCCATATATATTGTCTAATTCGATGTATTTTGTTCCGACTTCAGCCAGCAAATCATCTATAGAAGTAGTGCTACCGTCGTAGTATACATCCGTCTCAAACAAACCAGTAGTGGCAGAAGTGAAGTAGTAATCTATCTCGATCTCGTAGCCATTGCCATCATAGCCGAGAGCATAAGAGCCATCACTTGTGATTTCTGCACTCCCAGTCGAGCCATAGTACATATTGTAGCCACTCATAAACGTCTGAACGGCTGAAACTGTACCTCCCCATGTCGTGTATACATCAGGTATATAGGAAATAGTAGTGGTGTTACCGCCGCCAGTGTAGTGAGTAAGGTTGTCGAGCCAAGCGTCATATCCGCTCTTCTCACCGAAGTAGGTTGTTGCAGCTGTGTTGTCGCCATTGTAGCTCATTCCACCGTAGTATGTCTTGCCGTCTTCAAGCGCAGAGGTGCCCGCGTTGCTGTTGTAGTGGGTATACGTTGTTGTGCCTGCATTTTCGCTCTTCTGGAACACGAACTCCCAATCAATTGATGCATCGAGAAGATATCTTGTGTGTCTGATGGAGCTTTCGCTGCTCACTGTCACTTTGTCACGGAGCATGAAGTATCCCGTGTTAGTGAGGTCGAGATTAAATTTCTCGTCCCTTGAGAGGCTTGGATCTAAGCTATACGAATCTGTTATGTCTATAGTGCCGAAGCCGACGTATGGATATGACGACTGGTCGTAGTCTAAATATGTCAGTTCCACAAGTGAGCCAATAGCTTCTGGAGTCACGCTGATGGTGCTGTTGCTTGAGATGTTAGCCTCGGTGGTGCATACGCCAAGTACGTAGGGATAAGTCACTTGAGCGCCTTCCACTGATATTTTCAAAGTCTTAAGGCTAAGAGTGTCTGTATACTCCCAATAGTAGGGGAGATAGTCGTCTTCCTCGTCTACTGCTGTCTCTATCGTCACGAAGGTGTACTTTCCACCCTCCAGTTGAAACTCTTGTTTAGCTACGTTCAGTGAATATTGGCATGTTGTCTGGCTGGTCACCAGTTGGTTGTCAGCGTCGTAGACGTAAGTCTTAACGCTTATGGCTGATGTCTGGTCTCTCACGAAGTCAAGCATATCGCTGACTAAGTCAAATGTTTCATACATACTCTGCGTGGTGACATTATAGGTCACAGTGCTTAGCGAGCCGACAGTTTCTATCTCTATGTCATCGTTTGAGCAAGAGGTGACGAACAACGTTGTAAGCGCAATCGCGGCAAATATAATCTTTTTCATAGTTATAGTTGTTTAATGTTGTTTATCGTTTTAGAACTTGCACACGCTGAACATCCACGACAGGGATATCTCCAGAGAGCCCATCTTGCAGGGCATATTACCAGCCAACTTGCTTGTGCCGATGTTGTAGCGAGCGTTGATATCAAGCCCGGTGTTTGGAATAGTGTAGCCTAGACCCACGAGAGGGTGTATGTCCATAGGCTTCAGCTTACTGCCGTCTGTGTCAAGATTGTAAGTCACACTCGAATAATCTGGGCTTGGATCCTGAACGCTGAGACTCTTTGGGCTGCGGGAGAGCGCTGCTCCAAACGAAACTCCAGCCTCTATATAGAATGAGTTCATGCTGCTCATCTTGGCGCATGGATACACGTGAACGTAGATAGGCACTTCAAAGTAGCTGACCGAGAGGCTTGCCTTCTCCTTCCCTTTCTCGTCGGTACCCAAGGTCTTGACGCTGTTGTTCTTGTACTTAAGTTCCCAGCCAATGCCGAAAAGACCAGTGCCTCCAGCAGAGTTGCGGGTGGCTTTGCCCAGTCTCAATTTCATGGCAACGCCTGCTGAGTATCCAATACCCATAGCGTCGTAGAGGTCGCCCTCGTTGGGCTGTGTCATGCTCGAAAGAGTGAGACCTATCTTCGGTCCCATATAGAAGCCATTCCACTTCCGCTTGACTGGGATGGTTTCCTCTTCTCCGTCGTCAATTTGTGCGAACATTGGCGCCGCAGTGAGCAGGGCCAACAGCAAGATTGTAATTTTCTTCATACTCCTCATTTAATTATTAGGATTAATAAATAGTAAAATTATTTTTAGTAGGGTACACCATCATCTGGACAACGATCAGAAAATGTGTGGGTTTTGTCTATAACCTTGCCGCAGTACGAGCATGTCTTGTGTGCCCCGTTGTTTGGACAATAGTCGTCCCCTTTCTTTGTGCTGTCTATGAGTCTCTTGCAGATAGAACATCTCTTTTGCTGAGTTGGGGGTGGAGTCGAACCGCCACCAATTGGTTTGGGTTCTGTGAATGTATAGGTGACAGAACCCTCATAGAGCAGAAGGTCGTCGCAGCTAACACTTAGCTGGTAATCCATATTGCCAGCTTTGGCTGGTGTCACCGTGAAGGAATATTCATCTTTTCCTCCCGATTTTGTAGCTTTATACTCTGTGCCTTTGCCATCTTTTACCATCACAGTCATTGTGTTGTTTTTCCATACGTCAGGAACAGAAAGGGTGAACTTGCACGTCTGAGGTTTCTTGTCGCACGTAAGTTTTTGGCTTTCGGCGATCGCACTGAAACTGCCATTGTCCACATAGCGTAGTATGCCTTTGTGGTCGTTCTTCTCCACTACAGCCAAATCGTCTATGAACGATGTGGCATACGAAAGTTGGCAGGGAAGTATGATGTTGTCACCGTCAGCATAGCCATATCTGCCGTCGTCGTCCTTGTTGGGAGACAGACCGACACTGCCTGTGGAGATTTGTTTTGTGAATGGAATCTCCTTGTTTTTTCCAGTGATGCATGAAAAGCGCGAGAGATAGTCGAACGAACTCTTGTCGGGAACTTTAGCTTTAGCGCATTTTTCTTTCGTGTGAACGTCGTATGTGTAGGTGCGCCCGTAGCTGTCTACAATGTAGGCTTTCCCTTGGTAGACGCTTGTTATCACGGCTACGTCGGCAACTCTTGGCAGCTCAATGTACATCCTTGTGCCTTTTTTGTTGATGAGCTGGTATTTGCCATTTGCTGCTCGAACAGCGGCATAGCCCTCCACGAAAGGCTTTATGAGGTTGTATTTATCGTCGAAGCCTAAGACTGCATAGCCCTTATCGTCGATATAGCCCACACGCCCTTGCTCATCGCGCACTGAAAGGAGACCATCAGAGAAGAAGTTCTGCCCTGTCAGTGTGTAGTATTTGCTGCCGAGGCTGTTATACACGCCGTCATCAGTCAGGTAGCCGTTTATTATTTCTCCCTTGTCATCGAAGGAAGTCAAGAGGGCTTTATGCTCATAGAAGCCTGTTATATTGTTATTGATCAGTGGCGCAACCTCCTTGCCGCTTGCATCGATGAGGCCCAGCAGTTTGTTGCTTCTCACCTTGTAAAGGTTCTCTTTCACTCTTTCGATGCTCTGGTAGTCTGCGTCTGCATTGGGCTTCATTTGCCATACAACAGTCTGCCCCATAGCGCTCAGCCAGCACGAAGCTGTGGCTAAAACTATTATAATCCTATTCTTCATCGTTTTGTCTGCTTAATTATTTTTTCGAGTTCTGCTAATCTTTTCAATTGTACATTTAAGTTGTACTGACACGTCCTCGTTGTGTGGAATTTGCTATGAATTTTGTACTTATCGACATACCATAGTAGACTGTCGTTTTGGACATCTGCATATATCGAGTCAAACTTCAGCTTTGCTGCCTCTATATCCTGAATAAGTGGGTGCAGACTGTCTGTAAGGGCTCTTGTATTCGTTTTGTAATTGTCTATAGCTTCCCTCGCTTCCTTTTCTTCGGTGCAATTGATAGCTATCGCCCCCTTGAAGGCTTGGCGTAGGTTCCCTATTAACTTCATAATGCTGTCGGTGACGCACAATGCTACAGGCTGTTCAATGGAGTCTTTTTTGATCGTGTCCACGACTGCTATACTGTCCATTTTTACGGGGATTGCCGCATAGTTTGTCTTCTTCCGAGATCTTCCTTTTCCTCCTGGATAGCCAGTGTTTATAGTATTATCTTCTGTCGTGTTCTTGTGGTTATAGAACTCTCTTATTTTCTCGCTCGACAACAAGATAATCACTATGGCTGCTAAAAGTATGGCGCAGCCACCGAGTATGGCTATCATTCTGTTGCGGGCTGTGGTGTCCACCATCTCCGAGTCCACGTCGATGTCGAATATGGCCAACGTGTGGTTGTCGTGGTTTCCGCCCTTGGCAAAACCCACCTTGTCTATCTCCTCGGATATGTTAGACACAAGATTGCCAATGTCTGTATCGGTGCTGAGTCTGTCCAGCAAGTCTTTGTGGGGCATAATGCCCCATACACCGTCCGTGCAAAGGACAAAGCGGTCACCCTTCTTGTAAGGTATCTCGTCTATGTCTGGAACGTGGTTACTAACGTTGCCCAATCCCCGTGTGATGATGTTCGACTGTGGTGAGACCCTCGCTTCTTCCTCCGTGAGTGCTTTGCTCCTCACGAGTTCTGCCACGAGAGAGTGGTCGGCACTCTTGTAGCGCACCTTCTTTCCCCTGAGGCAATAGCATCGGCTGTCACCTGCATGGGCTATCATTGCGGAGTGGCTGTTGATGAGGATTGCCACAAAAGTGGAGCCCATTCCGCTTAGTTGCGGCACATCCTTCACCTTGTTCTCCAAGGCTTCCTCGGCTTTTGCCACCGCCATCTTCAGCGCTCGTTCACGGGATGTCGTAGCGTAGCATTGGCAAAGGGCTGTGGCTATTTCACGCTTGACAATGTGTGAAGCGGTTTTTCCTCCCGGACCTCCGCCCATACCGTCGCAAATGATGAGAAGAAAGCCAAGGGGAGTGTCGATGAAACCGTAATCGTCTTGGTTCTCTTGACGTCCTCCCTGCATAGAGTTGGCGGCTCCATGCAGGGCTATTGTGTCAGACTTGATGATATTCATTGGGTAGGGATGTGCTTGTGAAGGCTGATGATGCTTATAAATAGACAGCAAGGAGGCCGATTCCTGAAATTATTGACAATGAAACGCATACGCATACCAATACAACACCCACCTTGGTCCAAGTGGCTTGCACTTTCTCAAACTCGGCCACACTGCTCCATTGCTTATTGTTCCAAGCCCATTCGTTGCCTTGTAGGCCACATATAACGGAAAGGACCAGAGCAGCAATTGAGGAGATGATATTGACGAAGGGTATGCAAGCGCATACGTAAAGCACCACATAGATGACAAAGATCCACCAGCACCCATTGCCCAGACTCCATATCCAATTCAGCAGAAAAGCTCCCCAGTTCCATTTATGCAGGTCGGGCATCTCAGCCTTGCTCTCAGAATTGCTTGTCACCTTTATGCCAAAGTTGTCTCCGGTGACGCTGTTGTTTCCTGCACCGCTGTTGTGTGCAGCGTTTCTTGTCGAACTGCTGTTGGCTTCGGGAAAGAACGCACAAATTTGATTCCAGCTTATCGGGTATTTGCCTGCCAGCATTATGATGTCTCCATACTTGATAGGTACGGCTCTTTGCTTCACATGGACATTGTTTATCATCGTGCCGTTACTACTCGTGTCCTTATACATCAGCTGGTCGGCATCATAATATATTATGGCGTGTCGGTTGCTGGCATAGGCACATCTTTGGTCGATATAGATGTCGCTGTCCGCTTGTCTCCCGATAGTGACTTCTCTTAGGTTCATTCTTTTCAGAAGCTTTGTTTGTTATTTGACTATGAAGGGCATAGCCTTCTTCGTTATCTGATCATAGAGTGCAAACACGCCCTGGCCAGTGACAAAGTACTCAAGTCTTGTGGTGTTGTTGACGCTCGTCTCGGAAGAAGACAGGGCGAACTTCTGTATCTCGAAAATGTCCGCACTAAAGTAATATGCTGGTATCTTACGGTCAGCGTCCTTGTTCACCTTCACCAACATAAGGTTGTCACTCGACATGTGATTAGGGTTGCTGTATTCTACAATGATCTTGGTTGTGGTCGTGCCCTTAGGCACCAAAATCTTCCTGTTTATGCTGTCGAGTATAAGATACGAACCTTCTTTTTTGACCCCCACAGAGTCCGCTGCCATACGGTTTATCAGCACTTCTCCTGGCTGCAGTAGAATGTCGTAGAGGGGCTTATATTCACTGTTGTTTTCGCGTATGTAGTCTATGATTTCGTCGAACTTAACAGTTTGCGTAGAGCCAGAAGGTTGCATTATCACAAGATAGTTGTTGTTGTCAGTGAAGTTCTTCTCCACTATGACACCGCGGAAGACTGCATTCTTGGTGTACACCACATCGGTCAGCGGACTTTGCTCGAAGATGGTTTGATTTGGATTGATGGGCTTGTAGAAATACTTAACCACATCGTCAATGTTGAAAGTCTGCACCGTGCCGTCTTCCATATACAGGCTCAGAGTGTTGTACGACTCACCAGCGTACTCGCCTTTTACTTCCTGTCCATTCTTGAGCTGGTAGATACGGTCAATGCCAGAGAGCGCTTCCTTTGGTCTGCGTTCACTCTTTATAACGTCCACGTCGCTCCAGTTGAACGAGTATGAGTTGGGCGTGAATTCCACATACTTTATAGTGTAGCCTCTCTCCAGCACTTTCACTTTCGACACGCTCTGGTGTCTGTCCTTGAAGTCGTTCTCAAACGAAGTCGCAGTTCCGCTCACCACTGTGTCTGAAGCTGTTTTGGGGAATGAAATCTCGTTGAGTGTCAGGGTGCGGTCGCTGCCAGTACCATTGTAAGCGTGGTTCTTTTCAGCCCATTCTTTCCACGTGTCGTCCAGCTCGCTTTCCTTGTACACCTGCTCAGTGATGGTAGCCCCCACACCGCTGACGCACACGATGGCGTTCTCGCTCTGAAACGTTATGTCTTCGTTACCGCCCTGCTTTTGTATAAAGCCGTTGAGCACTGTGCCGTTTTTCAGTTGTACTCTCTGCACCACTTCGGCTTTCGTGTAGGTCAGAGAGGCTAACAGTGCCAGCAAAACAAATGTCTTCTTCATATCTTTTCTGAATTAAAAATTATCCTCTCACTTCTTGTGTGGGCTATCAATAAGCTCCTTTATATATTTTGCCTTGACACCTTGGTTGATGTTTTCTTTTGTCACGCCAGAATGATGAACACCTATCAGCATTCCTTTGTCGTTGAACACTGGCGAACCGCTTGCCCCACCAGCAGTCACAGCATCATAGTTGAAGTCGAACTCACCGCTCTGTTGCGTGACTTTTCCCTCATGGCAGAATACTTGAATTCCCTTCTCGCCTTCCAAATCTTGCAAACTCATTCCATACGGGAAACCTACCGTGAACATCGTTTTCCCTACTTCAATGGCATCTTCTGACACGTCCATCGAGTCCTTTATGTTTACGTATGAGCAATTCTTGTTGGGCAATGTCATCTTGTCGCTTTGGATGAGAGCCACATCCTTGTTTATGTCATCCCCAGCAGAAAGCACAGTGCAGTATGTTGCATTCTCTGGAGAAAAGAAACTGCCTTGAGGAACAAGCATTATACCGTCACTGACTCCAATAATTTTGATCTGCGAAGTGTAAGCCGTGAGCCCTAATGATGGATATTGTTCAGCAATCCCGGCAAAATATCTACGAAATAGTTGCTCAAATTGGGCTATCTCTTCTGCCTTTGTCGGCTCCAACCAGGGCTTCACGACATGGAGATTGGTGATAATCTTGGCATCTTCTGAAATAAAAAAGCCCGTTCCGGTATACACAGTCGAACCTGACATTCCTGGGGTGACTGGTACAATTTCGCCGTTCTTATCAAACACAAACTTTGTGTAGAGCTTGTCACTCACATCTACCCCAAAATCGTTTACCTCTAAGTGATAACTGCCAACAAGCATAACTACCGAAGAACTATACCTGTCGTTGATCATAGCGGCTGTCCATGTCTTATGGCTTAATAGTTTGTATATCCCAAAGCCAATGCCCACGAGCAGTATTGCGCAAGCAGCTACACCCAAGATAGCCTTCCATGAATCGTTAGCCCATGGCAAGCGGCTTAGATCAACTCTCACGCCACCGCAAATCACCACGCTTTTGCGCTTCAGAACATAGGGAGTGTTTGGCATTATTTTCTGCCCGTCAACAGTGGTGCCGTTCTGGCTGTGGTCGAAGATATACATCTTGCCGTTCTTGCCCTGTTTCACCGTGGCGTGGTAGCGGCTGACTGTGGCTCCGGATATCTGAAAATCGTTGTTGAAGTGGCTGCCGATACCGAATAGAGCTTTGTATGCCGAGTTGTCTTCGGGTGTGGGTACCTTGCTCCAGTCCAGTTGAGTGTCAGCGAACTGTACGGCATCGAATCTGTTGATTTTCACTGTGGAGCCTGGCTTCATCTGCTGGTTTCCGATGTAGGTTCCGTTAAGGCTATTCTTGTCTTCCAGCATTATGTCGCCATTGTCCATCAGTGTAAGCTCCGCATGTACAGAGCTTACTCTCTGACTATTCAACACGATATCGCATTTTGCGCTGCGGCCAATCTTAAGTAATCGCATATCTAAATTCTTTTTAAATCATTTATACTGGTTCCTCCCACTCTTCTTGTCGGAGTCTTTCTTGTCGCCGTCCTCTTTCTTGTCGTCAGTCTTCTTGTCATCGGTCTTTTCCTTGTCATCACCGCCTTTTTTAGAGGTTTTTTGCTGATTTCCTTTCTTAGCTTTGGAGGTGTTTGAGGGTTGTCCGCCCTTCTTTTTGTCGGCTTCTTCGCTCTTCTTGTCGCTCTCCTCTTGATCTACTGCTTTTGTGGTGTCCGTCACCACTTCATTTTCTGAGGGTTTGGAACCGCCTCGGTGCGACTTTATTGCGCTATAGCCGAAGAAGCCACCAACTACCAAGATGATAAGTACTATCAGGATGGTCACGTAGCGCAGTGCCGTTTTGCTTTTCGGTACCATATTCCAGTCGAGGCGTGCTACGTGAGCAAAAGAAATGTTGTCTTTTCTTGTCACTGGTACGGGCACATTCTGCGAGATGCGTATGCCATTCACGTAGGTACCGTTTTGGCTTATATCTGTGATTGTCATCTTGCCAGAAGACGCCACTGTTAGTGTGGCATGCCTGCGGCTCACCACGTCGGTGCTGTCGTTTATGAGAATGTCGCACCCTACTTCTCTTCCAATACTGTAAACTTTCATATAGTTGAGTTGTTATTTGTTCTTGGTCTTGTCGGGGTTCGTTGTAGTTTCTCCGCTCTCCGTCGTGGTCTTAGAGATGACTGTTTGGCTGGCAGAAGTCTCAGTTGACCCCGTCCCGGCAACGGATTCTTGCTGTTCGGTGGTTACACTGTCTGTTGTCACGGCATTGATTTCACTCTTGTGACCACTGCAACCTTGCACAATGTTTATGACAATGCTCATCACCAGTAGCAGTGCCAGAACCATTATTATCAGTTTCGATTGTCTTGTCATTTTGGGCTTAATTATTGAGTCTTTAGTTGTTTCCACAATTGCTATGGTGAGGTTGTCGTGCACCATCCCTGAGCTTCTGCCTATGTTGTCAATGCGGGTGGCTATGTCGTCGGTTAACACACCCAGCTTCGGGCGTTTGTCGCTCATCATCTTCACGAGTTCCGCCTCAGGCATTGCCCCGTGGATACCGTCAGTGCATAGCACAAAGCGGTCTCCCCTCTGGTAAGGAACTCGATGTATTTCCACTTCTACATCTGGTCTTATTCCCAGTGCGCGGGTTATTACATTGGATTGTGCCGACAGGCGTGCTTGCTCTTCCGTTATCACTCCCTGTGCCACCATCTCGAAAACCAGTGAGTGGTCGAACGTGCGGAACACCTTGCGTCTATATCTTAACTGATACACCCTGCTGTCGCCCACGTGAGCCACATAGGCGCAATTTTCGGCTATCAACAGCACTGTTGCGGTGGAGCCCATGCCTCTAAGCGAAGGTGTACGGTTGCCTTCCTCAATGATGGCCATATTGGCTTTTCTCACTGCCTTTATGATAGTGTTTGATATGTCTTCTCCTTGTTCGCAACCGCTTACGCCTTCCAGTATCTCGTTCACGGCTATCGACGATGCGGTCTTTCCTCCAGGACCTCCTCCCATTCCGTCGCATACGGTCACCAGATAGCCCCATTTTGTTTGTCGCCACCCGAAGGAGTCTTGGTTTTCACGTCTGCCTCCTATGCGCGATTCAGCGAAGGCGCGCACTAAGCCGTTGTTGTCGTTATATATTTTCTGTAGTTCCATAATAGCCTATTGGGATTCACTATGCCTGCTACATTGTGCTTGATAATATGATGACGAACGCCAATACTACAATCACTGCGATTAAGACGGCCGTCAGAACAATATGATTTTGCATCCATGCCGAGAACTTATCACCAGTTTTTAGCTCTGGCTTTATGGCCTCTTGTATTGCGTTTCTCATTTCCTCAGCGCTTTGAAAGCGTTTAGACTGGTCTTTTTCAGTCGCTTTCCAGATCACTTTCATCAGTTTCTTTGGTATGTCCTTGTGGCTGGGCAGATTGTCCGAAAGCTGTTTTTTCAGGGTTTCTGCCTGCGAAGGGGCATCCATCGGATTTTCTTCTGTGAGAAGCTCGTAGAATGTTATGCCAAGCGCATACAAGTCTGTGGTGGCGTTTATGGTGCCGGCGCCGTCTTCGCCTCTCTTTATTTGCTCCGGAGCGGAGTATTGTGGAGTGCCGATGAAACCGAATTGAGAGTATTGGTTGCCTCCGTTCATTCTTGATATGCCAAGATCCATCAGTCGAACGTTAGAGTTGTTCTCCACCATGATATTCGAAGGCTTAATGTCTCTGTGTATCACTCCACGTGAATGTATGTACTCCAGTGCGTCCAGTACAGAGCACATAGCCCTGCATACCATATCAACTTTGCGCTGGGGTGCAAGCTTCTTCACATATTCGTCAAGGTCTTCTCCTTTCACAAAGTTGCTGAGCAGGAAAATAGGCCCGTAGTCGGGGGCGTACTCGCAATAGCCTATCATTTCCACAAGGTTTGGGTGGCGGAACGCAAGCGAAGCCTCCTGTCTGGCTCTTTCCCTTATCATTTTGTTGCTGGCATAGGAGTCTTTCACCCGCTTTACTGCTATCTCTAAACCATTCGAACACCTGTAGCCGAGATACACATCACCCATTGCACCGCTGCCCAAGGGCTTGTCATTAGGGTTGTAGCAGTACCACTCGTTCATCACGTGCAGATATAAGTAGGGATCCTTCGGGTAGTTCTTCCCCCAAGTCACGCTGGGCATATTTTGATGAGCTTGTGGCATTTACATCTCTTTTAGCTGTTCCAACTTATTCAGATAATCTTTTATCATGCCCACATACTTTGCGTCATTGGCCTCTTCGGCGTACTCGAGAGCTTGACGATAGTATTTTTCGGCCTGTACCTCATCTCTTTCTTTCACTGCATCTGTTCGAGCACTTGCACCGAAGAAGTCACAAGCGTATTCGTAGAGGGCGTGATAGTTGGTACTGTCTTGTTCGATGGCTTTCTTTAGCAGCATGTGTGCTGCCACGTTGTTGATTTGGACATCCAGTTCTTCTCTGAATGTAAGTATCGAGTCTGGGCAAGCCTCGCGGTCGCGTTCGGCGTTGCTCTGGAACATCATGAGGGCGCGCAGCGTCGTTGCCCTTGAGTCTCCTGTATCCGACAAGTATTTCAGCATATTCAATGCCTCTTTACCTTCCTCTCCTCCTTTGTGCATTTGTGTGATGACTTCGTCGTAGGTTATTTTCTGGGGAGTAGGAACAGGACGCCGAAGCAGGACAACAATGGCTATGACAGCGCATACAGCGATGCCCCCAACAATGAAGCTGTATGAAGTCCTCCACTGGTAGTTCGCTTTAATTCCTTTCTCTGCTTGTCCTATAGCCGAGAGAAAAGAAGCTGCGCTGTCGAAGCGCTCTTTGCGCGCCTTCTTTGTGGCCTTGTCTATAATCTGCCTCAGCGCGCCGTATTTCACTTGTCTCAGAGGCAGATGCTTGTGTAACTGGGCTTGCAGGATCTCACTCCTGTCGCCGTTGAAAGGTGTGTGGCCGGTGATTAGCTCGAAAAGCATTATCCCCACGGCATACAAATCAGTTCTGCCGTCTTGCTCGTTTATGGCACCAACTACAAGTTCTGGAGCGGCGTATTTAGCTTTACCCACAAACTGGCCTGCCTGCGTGAGCTGCTTGTCGTGGCTTGTCATGGTGTTAACCTTCTTGGCTATACCGAAGTCGATAAGCTTTATGCGCCTGTCGCTTGTCACCATTATGTTCGAGGGGTCGATATCACGGTGAATATAGCCGTTGGCATGCATCGTTATAAGTCCGTTCAGCACGCTTTTCACTATTCTTATGGCGAACTTGTCTGGGTGACTCTTGTAGAGGTTGTACAGCTCTTCAGCGAAATCCACTTTGTTGCCATACTGGTCTGTCACATAGCCTGCCAACAATTTGTCGAGCGGCACTCCTATGAGCAGTTCGCTGACGACGTGGTAGTGGTGTGTGGGCATGCCAAGCTCGTCTGTGCTTACTTGATCAATGAAGCCCAGCATCTCAATGAGATTCTGGTGGGTAAAGTGGATGTTTGCCTCTCGCTTAGCCTTTTCTATGGCGTATGGAGGCAGATCGCTATACATGAACTTGATGGCCACATCTTTGCTGGTCTTGGCTTTCTCGTCAATGCATTTTCCCCTGAAGACCTTGCCCATTCCGCCTTCTCCCAGTGGACGTTCACTTGCATCGAGTTCATAGTATATGCCCCGGAGCTTCTCCTCTTTACCGTATATCTTGTATTTCGCCATATCTTGTCTCTGCTTTAGTCTTTTGCCAGAAACATTTTTAGATAATCATTGTCTGATGGCTCGCACCTTGCCTCAAGTGCTTATCACATAGGTATGGTACCGCCGCTTTTTGTTGGCGTTTGTCCGTCCATCCCTATTGTTCCGTCCGACGACCCGCCTTTTCTGTTAGGTGTCCATCCGGCTGTGTTGCCAGTGAACGGATCGAAGCCCCCAGGGCGGGTTGACCTATCTGAAAACGATGGAGGCATGTTGTCTTCTATCTCTTCCTCGGGCTCTGGCTCGTTGGTTGGTATGAACTCTTTGCTTGTTGACAGCCCGCTTGCCGCTGCGTCAATCAGCAGGAACAAGAGCTTGTAGTTGTTGCCTATAGTTATGACATCTCCGTTGTGGCACTCTTCTGCCTCGAAGTCTATCATTTCGCCGTTCAGCATTGTGCCGTTGGTGGACTCGGTGTCTTTAATGGCGGCAATGATACCGTTTTTGCCTTGTCGAGTGATGATGACGGCATGGTTGTTGGACACTGTGCCTTCTGCCAACACTATATCAGAGCTTCCTGACTGCCCGATGGTGTTCTTCCCCATCTGGATGGGCCAATATTCACCCACTGGAGTGCGGGAGATGGAGTAGAGAAAGCCAACGATAGGCTTACCTGACCGTATGGGTCTTTGTTGTCTTGTCTGGGAAGGGGCTGCCTCTGCAACATTGCCGGATGGAGTGTATGGCGCTTCGCCCATACCTGGCACAACGGTGCCACGTGCGGCTGAGCTGGTGCCTCGTGAGTAGAAGTTCTGACCTACGCCTCTTTGCGCTCTTCCGTTATTGTTATCCTCTGGCTCTAAGCCCTGGACAACAGTTTTCTTTTGTGACATAGTAGTTATATTTATGGTTAGCTGTTTGCATCAAAGTGTTCTGTGTAATGCGATATGAAAACTTAATACGGTATACTGATTGTAGTGTACAGATTAAGTTTGTGCAAAGGGTCAATCCCAGCGCACTTGAGAAGCGCTTTCCCCAAGCCTGAAGGTTGCCCGAACAAATCGTGTCTTCAGTGGCACTTTGCCTGGCTTTTGTGATCTGTATCACATTCATATCTGTATGACTAAACATCATTCTTAGTTGAACTCAGTTTTAGGCATAAAAAAGCGTGAGAGTGACTTGTTGTCCATCCCACGAACCGAGGCTCTAGCAATCGCCCATTATTGTTGAACAGACAACGTCAGAGCCCACGCCGATATGAATTAAATTCTACCTTAAGAGTCCTGAATAAAAAACAACCTTGCATCATATAAGGACACAACCTGCCTTTATTAACAGGACTCCTCGGGCGAAACATCACACCCGGAACATCTACCGTTGCGAAGTTCGAGACAACAACTACCGTAATTTGCTAGATTCCGGTTCGTCAAGAACACAGCGCCACGTAAACGCCTTCAATATGTCGTGGACTGTAGTCCCGCCCAAAACCCGCTTCACATACATTGTCACCTGACGGCAACGCTGTTATGTTTAGCTCGGCGTAGGTCACCAACCCTCATCATAAAAGAACTCGTCAATTGGCGATTCGGGTTATGGTGTTACAGTCCGAATGCAAAGTTATATGCTTTTTTCCATTGTGCAAGCAAAATCGGAAAATATTTTTTATTTCATTCGTCCCCCTTCTTTAAAACAACTATACGCATATTGACTATAGTGCAAAGGTAGATATTGGGCTTAAAGCGTCGTCTTCAGTTCAGGCGGCATTTATATTTAGCTATGATATATGGTGTCTCTTTGCCTTGTGCAAAAGACATAAGATTAGCGTTATTTGCGTACCTTTGCGGTAGAAAGATTGAGCTATGAAGATAGTGGTTTTGGACGGGTATACTGTAAGTCACGGAGACATCTCTTGGGAGGGGTGGACGAATAGCGTAGAAACAGCGTACAACGAGCGTATAACGAGCGTACAACGCTCGTGCAAGCGAGAGCAAACGAACTCGTTCGATTTGCCGAGCGCAGCCGAGCCTCGCCGCAGGCAACTGACTTATTACGAAAGGACGCCCGACGAGCTGGTTTTGGAGAGGCTTCGGGACGCTGAGATATGCATAACGAACAAAGTGCGGATGACACGCAAGACGATAAGCCAGTTGCCGAGGCTTCGTTACATCGGGGTGCTGGCGACGGGCTACGATGTGGTGGACGTGGAGGCGGCGAGCGAGAGGGGGATTGTGGTGACGAATGTGCCTGCCTACAGCACGATGTCCGTGGCTCAGATGGTGTTCGCCCATTTGCTTAACGTTTCGAACAGGGTGGCAATGCACGCTGACTCCGTGAAGCGGGGCGGATGGGAAACGGCGGAGGATTTCTGCTACTCGCTGTGCACTCTGCAGGAGCTTGACGGACTTTCGTTTGGCATCGTGGGCTTGGGCAACATCGGCAAGGCGGTCAGTCGTGTGGCTCAGGCGTTGGGGATGAGGGTACTTGCCTATAGCGCAAAAGACGAGAGCCAGTTGAGGGAGATGAACATAGAGAAAGCCGCCTCCGTTGACGACCTCTTCCAGAGAGCCGACGTTATAAGTCTGCACTGCCCTCTCACAGCTTCCACCCATCATCTCGTGAATGCCGAGAGGCTTAAATTGGTGAAATCCACTGCAATCCTTATAAACACGGCACGAGGCGGACTGGTGGACGGAGAGGCGCTTGCCCAAGCCCTGAATGAAGACAGGCTGCGTGCCGCCTGCCTCGACGTGCTGGAGCAAGAGCCGCCGCAGCACGATAATCCTTTAATCAGGGCAAAGAATTGTCACATCACCCCACATATAGCCTGGGCCACTCAGGAGGCGAGGCGAAGGCTTATGGGAGTGGCGCTGGAGAATGTGCGGGCTTTCCTCAGGGGAGAACGGCAGAATTGCGTGAACAAAGACAAATTATGTGCAGTACCTTCGGCACTATTCTGACTAACGTCCGATACCGGGGGTGTCGCCTACGGCTCGACCCCCGGCTACCAAGTGAAGCCCCTTTGGTGCTTGCCTTGGCCGCCCAAACCGAGAATGACGAGACGATATGAAGCGATACCATAATATATTTATAGACCTCGACGATACGATTTACGATACACGTGGCAATGCGGACATGGCACTGAGGCAGCTCTACGACCATTTCCAGCTTGGCCGCTACTTCACGAGCTTCGAGGCGTTCCACGAGCCTTACTGGCTCACCAACATAATGCTCTGGGCGGACTATGCGCAAGGGCGAATAACGAGAGACTATCTCATAATGGAGCGGTTCCGCCGCCCCTTGTCGGAGGGGAAAGGCTTGGAGGTGACGCCTGAGCTCTGCCTGAGCGTGAGCGCCTTCTTCCTCGATGCCTGCTCCAACCTCAGTGATGTTGTGGAGGATGCCCACGAGGTGCTGGCGTATCTCAAGGAGAAAGGCTACCGCCTGCACCTGTGCACCAACGGCTTTCACGAGGTGCAATATAAGAAGATGAAGGCATCGGGGCTGGATGTTTACTTCGACAAAGTGATACTGAGCGAGGACGCGGGGGCGAACAAACCGTCGGCTGACTTCTTCGAGTACGCCTTGAGGGAGACGGGGGCGGACAGGGAGACGACGCTGATGATAGGAGACAACTTCATCACCGACATTGAGGGAGCGAAGGGAGTGGGCATTGATGTGATGTTCTTCAACCGACGCCCGAGCGAGTTCTCCGCCCCAAGTCCAGTGAACTACGAGATACACGCCCTCAGAGAGATAAGGAATATCCTATGAGGGCGGCCATCTTCGCGTTGCTTCTATGCTTGCGGATGCCCCTCGGGCTGCGGGCTCAGGACACTTGTTTCGTAAGTCTTCCCGTTACGGACAGCATATTCCAGAGGATGCAGGGCAAGAGTTTCCCGACGGGCTGCACAGTGTCCCGTTCGGAGCTTCGCTATCTGCTTCTTTCCTATCGTGACGCGGACGGGGAGACGAGGCAGGGCGAGATGGTTTGCAACAAAGCCATTGCGGCAGACCTTGTGGACATATTCCGAGAGCTGTGGCTTGGCGGCTATCGCATTGAGCGTATGAGTCTTGTGGACGACTACGGGGCGGACGATCAACGCTCGATGGCTGCGAACAACACGTCGTGCTTCAACTTCCGATACGTCTCAGGCACGCATACCGTATCGAAACACGGCAGGGGGATGGCGGTGGACGTAAATCCGTTGTATAATCCGTACGTATACACGAGAGGCGGAAAGAGTGGGGTAGAGCCGCAGGAGGGCAGCCCTTACGCCACGAATAGGGAGAGCCGCAGCGACATACCTTATAAGATTGACCACAACGACCTATGTTACAAGCTGTTCCGCTCGCGCGGTTTCCGCTGGGGAGGTGACTGGGCTCACAGCAAGGACTATCAGCATTTTGAGAAATGAGGTTGAGGAAGATGGGTGGGAGACAGGTTGATAATGGGTTGTGTTCGCGGAGAATAGAGAGTACCTTCGGCACTCAATTGGGGCGTTGCCCCAAACCGTGCGCTGCAGCCCACGGCTATCATAGTATAGCCCCTTCGTGGCAATTCGTGGCAAATATGGGTTGTACCTTCGGCACAAACAAGGCTTGCGCCTTGTTCCGGGGGTGTCGCTTCGCTCGCCCGCGCCGTCTATTCGGAAAAACCGCGGCATCTTTTCCCGAAAACCGCGCCGACTTTTTCTCTCGACCGCGCATTCTTTTGCTCCAAAACCCCCGAAGTTTTTCTCTCGACTGCGCATTCTTTTTCTCTCGACCGCACCGACTTTTTCTCCCGACCGCCCGAGACGAATCAACCAACCGCACGGGACGTATCTTACATTTTGCAAGCTATTACCCCTGCCTTCCGTGACAAATTCACGTTAAAAAGCGTGTTTTTAGATAAAAAAGTAAAGTGAAACAGCTTAATATTGAAACTAAAGTTATAACTTTGCGCTATGAAAACTAACAGAGACACTGTGACGACTTCGCAGATCCGTTTCACAAAGATGCACGGGGCAGGCAATGACTACATCTATGTCTACACGCCCGACTGCGACATTCCCGACCCCTCGACGGCAAGCGTCGTCTGGAGCAGGCAGCACTTCAGCATAGGGGCTGACGGGCTCATCCTCATCGGCAAGAGCGACAAGGCGGACGCTGACTTCACTATGCGCATCTTCAACAACGACGGTTCGGAGGCTATGATGTGCGGCAACGGGGTGCGCTGCGTGGGAAAGTATGTCTATGACCATAAGCTTACGGACAAGACCACCGTGGCCATCGACACTCTGAGCGGGATAAAGGTGATAGAGCTGCACGTCGGGGAGGACGGAACGGTTGAGACGGCAACCGTCGACATGGGAGAGCCTATCCTCTGCGACAAAGGCCAGTGCGCCACCGAGGACGGCTCGATGAAGATGTATCACCTAAAAGGCTACGAGGCGACATTCGTCTCGATGGGCAACCCACACTGCGTAATATTCGTGGACGACGTTATGGAGGTGGAGGTGTCACACATAGGCAGAAGGCTGGAGCGCCACCCGCTATTCCCTGAGCGCTGCAACATAGAGTTCGCCACATTGCTGGAGGACGGCTCGATACGTATGCGGGTGTGGGAGCGCGGGAGCGGCATAACGATGGCTTGCGGCACGGGAGCTTGTGCCACAGCCGTAGCGGCTTGCCTCTGCGGACTTAGGGGCAGGGAGAGCGACATTGTTATGGACGGCGGCACTCTGCACGTGGAATGGAGGGAGAGTGACGGGCACGTCTACATGACCGGACCTGCGGAGACAGCCTTCGAGGGTACAGTATCACTACCAGAAGCTACATTAAACAACCAACAACAATAGAGAGAAATGGCATTTGTAAACGAGAACTTCCTGAAACTGCCCGTCAGCTATCTCTTCACAGACATAGCGCGCAAGGTGGCAGCTTTCCAAAAGGAGAACCCCACAGCGCAGGTGATCCGCCTCGGCATTGGGGATGTGACGCAGCCTCTCGCCCCAGCGGTGATTGAGGCATTGCATAAGGCTGTCGACGAGATGGCGAAGAAAGAGACATTCCGCGGCTACGGGCCTGAGCACGGCTACGCCTTCTTGCAGCAGGCAATCATAGAGAACGACTTCCTGCCACGTGGCATCGAGCTGGAGATGGACGAGGTGTTCGTGAATGACGGAGCGAAGAGCGACACGGGCAATATAGGCGACATCCTCGGCTTGCAGAACACCCTCTGCATGACCGACCCGATATACCCCGTCTACGTGGACAGCAACGCCATGTGCGGGCGTGCGGGAGACCTGAGGGACGGAGCGTGGAGTCGCATACTCTACCGCCCCTGCAACGCTGAGAACGGCTTCGTGCCCGCCCTTCCTGAGCAGGCGGTGGACATTATATACCTCTGCTACCCGAACAACCCGACTGGCACGGTCATTACACGGGAGCAGCTTAAGGCGTGGGTTGACTACGCTCTCGCCAACGGCAGTATAATAATGTACGACGCAGCCTACGAGGCGTACATCCAGGAGGAAGGCATACCCCACAGCATTTACGAGATAGAGGGGGCGAAGCGTTGCGCCATAGAGTTCCACAGCTATTCCAAGACGGCAGGCTTCACGGGCGTGCGTTGTGGCTATACCATTGTGCCGCTTGAGCTTGAGGCGACCACAGCCTCGGGCGAGCGTGTCGCCCTCAATCCCCTTTGGAACAGGCGGCAATGCACCAAGTTCAACGGCACGAGTTACATCCAGCACCGTGCGGCTGAGGCAATCTACACGCCAGAGGGCAAGCGGCAGGTGCGGGAGACTATACAATATTATATGGGTAACGCCAAGATAATGCGTGAGGCACTCACGGCGGCAGGCATGCGAGTGTTCGGGGGAGTTAACGCCCCGTATATATGGTTGCAGACCCCTGACGGCTTGACCTCGTGGCAGTTCTTCGAGCAGTTGCTCAGCGGTCCTCACATAGTAGGCACGCCGGGCGTTGGCTTCGGCCCGTCGGGAGAGGGATACTTCCGCCTCACTGCCTTCGGAGACCGTGGCGATTGCGAGCGAGCAATGGAGCGGCTTACCAAGTGGCTCGGCAAGTGAGGGCGCGGGCGCAGGGCGTGAGACACGATGACGAACAGAGATTATAGGTAACATATTAAGGTAAAACTCATTATTAACAAACACATTAGGTATTATGTCAGCATCACTAAGATTTAAGGTTGTGGGCGAGGCATTCACTAAGAAGCCTGTCGATGTGCCTAACTGCACGGAGCGCCCCAGCGAATTCTTTGCTAAGTACGTGTTCAACCGCCAGAAGATGTTCAAGTATCTCCCGGCAAAGGTCTACAAGAAGATGTGCGATGTCATAGACAACGGCACTACCCTCGACCTCGAGACCGCCGACCAGGTTGCGGCAGCCATGAAGCAATGGGCTATGGAGCTTGGGGTCACTCACTGCACGCACTGGTTCCAGCCTCTGACCGAAGGCACTGCCGAGAAGCACGACGGCTTCGTGGAGCACGACTGGAAGGGCGGAATGGTGGAAGAGTTCAGCGGCAAGGAGCTGATACAGCAAGAGCCCGACGCAAGCTCCTTCCCCAGCGGGGGCATACGCTCCACCTTCGAGGCTCGTGGCTACAGCGCTTGGGACCCCGCAAGCCCCGTCTTCGTCATCGGTGACACGCTGATGATACCCACCATCTTCATCTCCTACACTGGCGAGGCGCTCGACTACAAAGCCCCGCTTAAGAAAGCCCTCAACGCCGTTGACAAGGCTGCCACGGCCGTGGTTCATTACTTCAACCCGGAGGTGAAGAAGGTAGTCTCCAACCTGGGCTGGGAGCAGGAGTACTTCCTCGTTGACGAGGGTCTCTTCGCCGCCCGCCCCGACCTGCTTATGACGGGGCGCACCCTTATGGGGCACGACAGCGCAAAGAACCAGCAGATGGACGACCACTACTTCGGCTCTATCCCGATGCGTGTCTCCATGTTCATGAAAGACCTTGAGATGCAGGCACTGGAGCTTGGCATCCCCTGCAAGACGAGGCACAACGAGGTTGCCCCCAACCAGTTTGAGTTAGCACCCATCTTCGAGGAGACCAACCTTGCTGTCGACCACAACATGCTCATCATGGGCTTGATGAAGAACGTGGCACGCAAGCACGGCTTCCGCTGCCTCCTGCACGAGAAGCCCTTCGCAGGCATCAACGGCAGCGGCAAGCACAACAACTGGAGCCTCAGCACGGACAACGGCATCCTGCTGCACGGTCCTGGCAAGACCCCCACGGACAACCTCCGCTTCATCACCTTCGTCGTGGAGACCCTCATGGCAGTGTACAAGCACAACGGGCTGCTCAAGGCTTCCATCATCAGTGCCACCAACGCACACCGCCTCGGGGCTAACGAGGCGCCCCCAGCCATCATCAGCTCCTTCCTCGGCAAGCAGCTAAGCGACGTGCTGAAGGCTCTCGAGGACAGCGACGACGACAGCCTCTTCAACCTTAGCGGCAAGAAGCAGATGAGCCTCGACATCCCGCAGATACCAGACCTGTTGCTCGACAACACCGACCGCAACCGCACCTCGCCCTTCGCCTTCACGGGCAACCGCTTCGAGTTCCGCGCCGTGGGCTCGCAGGCTAACTGCGCCGCCGCTATGATAGTGCTGAACACGGCAGTGGCTGAGGCATTGACCAGCTTCAAGGAGCGTGTCGACGCTCTCATATCAGGAGGTATGGACAAGGTTAAGGCTATCGTCAAGGTGGTGCGCGAGGACATCAAGGTGTGCAAGCCCATACACTTCGACGGCAACGGCTACAGCGAGGAGTGGAAGCAGGAGGCCAAGCGACGTGGTCTGGACACGGAGAGCAGCGCACCGCTGATGCTCGACCAGTACGTCACGCCTGAGACCATCGAGATGTTCTCCCGCATGGACGTGATGAACGAGTGCGAGCTTAGGGCGCGCAACGAGATAAAGCTGGACACGTACACGAAGAAGATACAGATAGAGGCGCGCATCTTCGGCGACCTCTGCCTGAACCACATCATCCCCGTCGCCACGCGCTACCAGAGCCAGCTCATAGAGAACGTGCACAAGATGAGGGACATCTTCCCCAAGGACAAGGCGGAGAAGCTCTCGGCAATGAACATGGAGCTGATAGAGCAGATATCGGAGCACAGCCTCTTCATCACCGAGAACGTGCAGCGGCTCATCGACGCCCGCAAGGTGGCTAACAAGCTGGAGGACGAGAGGGAGAAGGCCATCGCCTATCACGACACCGTGGCGCCGCTGCTGGAGAGCATCCGCTACCACGTGGACAAGCTGGAGCTGATCGTTGACGACGAGCTTTGGCCGCTGCCGAAGTACCGTGAGATGCTCTTCATCCGTTAGAGACCCTTTAAGTTAATACTAAGCGATAGCACTTTTGCGGGGCGGGAGACCGGGATGGTCTTCCGCCCCGCTCTGTTGAAGGCGCGACCCACTACACCCTCTTCGCGAAAGGGGTCTACACCCCTGCGGGCAAAGGGGTCTACACCCCTGCGGGCAAAGGGGTCTACACCCCTGCGGGCAAAGGGGTCTACACCCCTGCGGGCAAAGGGTCTACACCCCCTTCGCGAAGGGTCTCTACAGACCTTTGGTGAAGCCTCATGGTGACACGTTGTGACGACCAACGTAACCCCGAGGGGTCGTTGCGATAATCCTTAAGTGATGATGTGCTTACTCCCCCTCTTGCAGCCTGAGGTAAGAGCAGTACTTCTCCAAGAGGGCTGGCAGGGGGAGGTCGCCTTGCTCGTACCGCTCTGCGTCGAGCTTGAGCAGGCGCTCATGCACTTGGGTATGACCTTTGTGTAGGGCTTTGAGGAAGATGCCTTGGGGTGTACGCTCTATGGATATGTCCGTGAAGTCGGCTGTGGGGTTGTGCCAGCCGTCGTAGACGATGGAGTAGGAGGGTCGCTTCGCCCCGGGGCAGTCCACCCTTAGCACGAGCTTCCGCTCGAGGCTCTGAATGTCCCGCAGGGCAGTGTCAGGCGAGCATTATGCCGGAGAGGATGCGGGCAAGCCTGCCGTTGCCGTCCTCGCTTTCGGTTAGCCTCCTCCAGCGGCAAGGCGATGTCCTTGTCGTTCCAGCGGAAAGCTGTCCAGTTCTCCCTTTCGTGTATGTGCATAGTCGGTTAACGCCGCGGATAGTGCGGCGAGATTACGAAGATAATGCCGCATCGCCAAGATATTCTCAAGGAAACCCTTTGCGATAACCCCTAAGGGGCGACTCCTTAGGGGTCGTTGTTGCAACCCTTAAGGCGCAGCGGCTGTCCCGAAGGAGCATTAAACGCGGAAAGTGCCGCCTCCCGTGAGGGCGGCGAGCTGTTTTGCATACCTTTGGGGAGCAGCCGAGCGACGGGGCGAGCGCCCCCGAGCCTCCCTGCAAGCTATTTGTCTTATTAAACCATCTATCCTAAACAATCAACCCTTATGAGAAAGAAGCACTTCCTTGTCAGTGCCTTGGCGCTGACCTTGGCGCTCTCCCTTACGCACGCCCCCCTCAGGGCGCAGGAAGGGCAGGGCGACACCGAGACCCTGAGCAGCGCGACCCTCGACCTCTACCACTCCCTCGGAGAGGCATTCAGGAGCATCGGAGGCACGCACCCCCAGCCGGGAGAGACCGCGCCCTTCTACCGCTGGGAGAGCGACACGCACCCCGTCGTCAGCGTGCAGGACGTGGACTACTCCACAAGCAACAACCTCTCCTACGACGCTGAGGGGCACCTGCGCCTCCACGCCGCCTACGAAGAGTTCGCCTACTACATCGAGGCGCCCGACGGCTACTACATCTCACGCCTCACCTTCACAGCCTCCCTCGACGAGGGGCTCACGGCCGTCTTCGCCGAGAACGAGGCGTACACCTTCTCCTCCAGCGTCACTGAGGAGCAGACCCTCGAGGTAGACCAGCAGAAGGTGAGGGTGCAGCTCGTGGGCAACGGGCACGACCTCACACTCACGAGCCTCGAGGCTACGCTGGTGAAGGGCAACGCCCCCGGCACGACCTACGCCGAGGGCATAGAGGGCAAGGTGGTAAGCTCCGTAGCCACAGAGCCTACCACCATCCTCGGCATCACCGAGGGCGACTGGTACCTGATGTACAACAACCGAGGCGGCTCCACCCCGCTCTACGACACGGGCACGGAGATACACCGAGCCACGACAGCCGACGCTCACCCCGTCAGCGAGGGCTCTAAGGCTACGGCCGTGGCGCAGTACCTCGTGCGCTTCCTGCTCACCGACAAGACGAGCCAGGACCAGAACGTGGCGCAGAACGACACGTGCAACAAGGTGTACAACCTCCAGTTCGCCACCGCCAACTACTGGGCAGGGCACACGACAGCGGGCAAGAGCGTCATAGCCACGACCCCGTCGGAGGAGGAGAAGGGCGACTACAACGTATACATCGACGCCGGCGACGACCCTTGGGTGTACCTCAACTTCTACGACATGGGCTCGAAGGTGGACAACAACGGAGCCGGCAAGGAAGTAGCCATCTGGCAGTCGGGCTACCACTCCGCCGAAGCCGAGAACGAGGAGTGGACGCTCTACCGCGTTGAGCTTGCCGACGAGGACCTCGCTGAGGACAACACCCTCAGCCTCAGCTGGACAATGACCACGGCGGGCTGGGCTACGCTCATCCTGCCCTTCGACGCTGACCTGCCCGAGGGCATGGAGGCGTTCACCTGCCAGAGCCTCAGCGGCTCGACACTCGAGCTCACCCCAGCCCCCTCACTCGCCAAGAACACACCATATATTATAAGGTACGCCGGCGAGACGCTCCCCCTGGAGGACATCATCTGCCCCTTCGAAGGCACGCCCGACCCCTTCTACTACACCCAGCAGCGGGAGGGCTACCTCACGGGCACGCTCAAGGACATCTACGTGCCGCGCTGGGACACGACGGTCTCCGACTACGTCCTTCAGCAGCCCGAGGGAAGCGCGGCCGCCTTCTTCCTCGTCGCCTCGGACGAGATACCCCTCACCGCCAACCACTGCTACCTCTCCCTCCCCTCCGCCTCCGAGGCTAAGCAGACGATAAGCCTGCCCACCCAAGACGGCGGCTGCGAGACCTCCCTCACAGCCCTCCCCGCCGCAGAGCAGTCCCGAGGAGCGGCCTACTACGACCTCACGGGGCGCAAGGTATCTACGCCACGCAAGGGCATCTACATACGGCAAGGCAGGAAGCAGGTATTCAAGTAACAACATATAAATATAAGGAGTAACGACATGGACAAGTACACGAAGCCCTCTCTGGAGGTGCTGCGCACAGAGACGCAGCAGATGCTCGCCCTCTCGACGGCCAGCGACACGGCCAGCCCCACGCTCCCCTCGCTCGACAAAGGGGACAAGGGATGGGCCGACGGTGCCGCCGTCTGGGGAGACTAAGGCAGAGCCCCACAGGCCGGACCCCGAGGGAGCTACACGCCGTGGCGCCTTCGGGGTCTTCTTCGTAACGACTTCCCCGAAGGCTCCGCAGTCCCTCCGTCGGACCGTCCGCGGTCTCTCCGTCGGACCGTCCGCGGTCCCTCCGTCGGACCGTCTGCGGTCCCTCCGTCGGACCGTCCGCAATCCCTCCGTCGGACCGTCCGCGGTCCCTCCATTGGACAAGTCGCGGTCCCTCCATTGGACAAGTCGCGAAGCCTTCAATAGAGGCGTTTCGGAGCCTTCGACGAACTTTTTGTGGCCCTCTCGGTGATAAAAGCGGGGATTTGTTAGGCGTGGACAACATTAATGCATACCTTTGCCACACGGAACGCCTCAGGGCGACGAAAAACTATCTATTACTCTAACACTAACCTAAAACCCTTATGAAACGAGATTCTTATCTACTCCGCGCCCTCCTTCTGGCTCTGCCTTTATCGTTGGGCGTGACCTCGGCTTGGGCCGAGGAAGGAGACGAGGAGGGGACGACGACCGTCTCCATCACTGACTTCAGCCAAGGCACAGCCACGAGGAGCGACAACTCCAACCCTGAGCCAGGAGGCAACGCCTTCATCACGTGGGTGAGCACCGCCACCCCGGCCCTCACCGTCCAAGACGCCGGCTCCACCACTAACAACATCGAGTTCTCTTCTAATGGAGACGACACTTACGCCCTTAAGCTCTCGGAGGGCAGCAGCACTTCCTTCGGCTACACCATCTCAATAGCCGACGGCTACTACATCACCAGCCTGACCATCGGGGGCAGCATCTCAGCCACGGGACTGAAGGTGACCGTGGACTACGACAACGAGCTCTCCGTGGAGGAGGCTAACGGCACAGTGAGCAAGACCATCGAGAACGTCAACAAGCCCCTCGTCCGCCTACACCTCGACGGCGACGCAGGCAGCGAGACGTTCACCATCACGTCCCTCTCCATCACCTACGCCGAGGGCATACCCGACCCTGTTGACCTCACGGGACTGAAGGTAAAGGCAGTGTCCTCCGACGTAGCCTCAAGCATAGAGGAAGGCAAGTGGTACGTCCTCGCCTCGGCAGGCTCTAAGGCGGCGAACAACGTGGCTTACGAGGACGAGGGCTACATCTCGCTGGACACCGACGTGACCATCAGCGACCACGTCTACCAAGGGCAGACGGCAGAGGACGCGGCCAAGTACCTCCTGCGCTTCATCCCCTCCTCCAAGCAGTCGGCAGGCTCAGACGGCAACGAGACCCCCGTCTATCACCCGCAGTGGGCAACGGGCAACTACTGGAACGACATGAAGGACAACGGCTCGACCAGCGACTCAAGCGGCGACATCACCGTCTCCACCACAAGCATAGGGGAGTGGAACGTCTATCAAGCCAACGGGTACACATACTACGGCTTTAACGTCTACGACCTCGGCAACAGCGTCAACATCTCAGACGAGAGCACAAAGCGCCTTAAGCAGTGGTCGAACACGGGCTATGTGCAGGACGGCAACACCAACGACCACTGGAACATATACGAGGTGACGCTCGCCGAAGACGTTGACGAGGAGGAAGGCGAGGACGACACAGTAGACCTCGACGGGCTCTACGTGACCGAGGTGGCTACCGACGTTGCCGAGAGCGTGGAGGCAGACAAGTGGTACGTGCTCTCCAGCGCAAGCACCAACGACTGCGGCGGCAAGTTCGTCTACTACGATGCCGAAGCCTCTGACGACGACCATAGCACGCCCTTCACCGAAGGCACGACCCTAAGCGACTATGTCTCTAAGGGCAAGGCTGCCGAGGACGTGGCTAACTACCTCATCCGCTTCATCTCCTCGGATAAGACCTCTAACGGTTACACTGACGACGACGGGGAGACGCACGAAACCCCGGTGTACAACGTGCAGTTCGCCACTGGCGGCTACTGGTCTGACGCTTCGGGAAGCGACAGCGAGAAGATACTCGTCTCAACCACAAGCAAAGGCGACTATAATGTCTACAAGGTCTCTGGGCAGACGTACTTCGGCATGAACGTCTATGACTTGGGGCACACAGTGAACGTTGTAAGCACGACTTACGCCTTGAAGACGAACAGCGCCAACACTGGCTATGTGACCAGCGACCATCCTAACGACCACTGGAACCTCTACGAGGTGACGCTCGGAACGTCGAACGAGGAGGGCGATGACAACAATAGTGACGAGGAGGGGAACAAAGAGGAGGAAGAGGAAGACATAGACGGGACGTTAGACATTGACGGGCTGTATGTCACTGAGGTGGCTGACGAGCCCACGACAGAGATAAGCGAGGACACTTGGTATCTGCTTATACACGATGGAGGCTTCCAAGACGAGCTTGCATACGACACCCAAGACGGCAACATCAAGGCGGTGCACTACACAGATACTGATGACGATAGTAAGAGCTTGAGCGACTATGTCTACGTTGGTCAGGAGGTAGAGAAGGCTGCGCCTTACCTTATGCGCTACATTGCCTCTTCCGCAACGGTTCAGGACGAGACTGCCCCAGTGTACTACATACAGTGGGCAACGGACAACTGGTGGGCTGATATGACGAGCAGCTCTCAAAGCTCTAACATCACCACGAGCGACTACGACGGCAAGGGCAGGTACAACGCCTACGCCCTTGGCGGGGAGACGCAGTTGATAGGAATGAACGTCTATGACCTTGGGCTTACCGTTAACCTCTCCGCCGTGAACGGCAACCTTATCCTTAACAACTCGGGCAAGATACCTTCCGACAGTCAGGCTAACGACCACTGGTACCTCTACGAGGTTAAGCTCGGAGCCTTGAGTGAAGAGACGGAAGTGACGTGGAAGATGACCACCGCACAGTGGGGCACGCTGATACTGCCCTTCGCCGCGGACGTTCCCGACGACCTTGCCGTCTACACTGTCGAAGGCATCAGCGACGAGGACGAGCTTAGCCTGACCGCCGCAGAGAGCATAGCCAGCTGCACGCCGTACGTCGTGGAGTACAAGGGCGAGGAAGGGATTGAGGAAGCCAAGGAGTACACCTTCAAGGGCAAGCGTGAGAACGAGCAGGACACCTACACCGCCACCGCCTCCGACGGCACAAGCCTCACGGGCACACTCTCCGATATGACTATGCCCGAAAGCACGGACGAGACGAGCTACTACCTCTTGCAAGAGCAGGACACGACGGTAGCCTTCTACATCGTGCAGGACGAAGGCAGAACCCTCAGCGCCTACCACTGCTACCTGAGCCTGCCCGTCAGCACCACCGTCACCGACGAAGGCAGCGTGGAGACCGACGTCAAGCTGCTCGTCAGCCTGCCCTCTTCCCAGCAGGGAGGCGTGGAGACAGCCGTCAGCGCCGTCCGTCAGGGCGAGGCTTCCGCCCAGACAGTCTACGACCTCTCGGGCAGGCAGGTGAGCCAGCCACGGAAGGGCATATACGTCAAGGGAGGAAGGAAAGTGATAATCAAGTAACCACTCTAACACAACGGCGCAATGAGAAAGTACATCAAGCCCTCAACCGAGGCGACAAGCACGGAGACGGAGCGTATGACAGCCCTCTCCGCCATCAGCTCAGGCTCGGCCCTTCACTACCAGGACAACCCCGACGGCGACGGGCTGGTGAGGGGAAGCCTCTGGGACAGCCTGGACGGCTTCTGGGACTAAGAGACTGAAAGGACACTGAAGCAGAGCGCCTGCCGCTTCGCCCACCCGTGGGGCTTGGCGGCAGGCTTCTTTATGCCCTTGCCCCTACGCTTCGCGGTCCCTACGCTTAGGCGCGGGGTTTGGCAGGTAAGCGTGGCGACAAGGGGCGGCTAAGTGAGGAAGTTGGCCGTCGGTTTGGCGCTTGTGGGGCGAAAGGCATATCTTCGCGGGCGTAAGGAACTATCGTAGACAGGCTTTTAAGGTAAGAAGGAAGTCCTGCTCAGGCAGGCAGCATAATCATTTCACTAACCCTATCATTAAACCAAAGTCCTATGAAAAAGGAAACGTTACTCACTTTGGCCCTTGGGATGGCACTGCCGCTGTCTCTGGGCGTGACCAGCGTGCGGGCGCAAGGGGAAGCCTCGGAGGGCACCACCCTTACGCTCGACCTCGGCGGCGGCACAGCCACGAGGAACGACAACACAGTGCAGCAACCGGGAGGCTCTGCCTTCGTCAGGTGGGAGAGCGGCACTACGCCTGTGGTGACCCTCGAGGAGGTAAGCACCACCGCCAACAACATGGAGTTCGCCTCCGAGAGCAGCCTCAGGCTCTCGGAGGGAGGAAGCACGTCCTTCGGCTACACCCTCTCGGTGGCTGAGGGCTACTACATCTCGGAGCTTACCCTTCGGGGCACGCTCTCGGCTGCTGACCTCAGCGTGACGATAGACTCAAGCACTAAGCTTAGCGTGGAGGAGGATGACGCAGAGGTGCAGCAGACCATCACGGGCATCAATAAGCCTGAGGTGCGGCTCTTGCTCAAGGGCAACGACACCGGCGAGGCGCTGACCCTGACGGAGCTCTCGGTGAAGGTGGTGCAGGGGACGCCTAACCCCGTGTCCATAAGCGGCTTGCACGTGACCAGCGTCTCCGAGACGGTAGCCTCGGGCGTGGAGGAGGGCAAGTGGTACGCCCTCGCCTCGGCAGGCAGCAACGCAGGGGGCAAGTTCGTGTACTACAACGCAGAGGCGACCAACGAGCAGTACGCCACGCCCTTCACCGAAGGCACTAACCTAAGCGACTACGTCTCTGTTGGTATGACCGCCGAGGACGCTGCCAAGTATCTCATTCGCTTCGTCCCCTCTGCCAAGACCTCGGAGAGAGAGGACGCTCCCGCCTACCGTGTGCAGTGGGCGACGGGAGAGTACTGGAGCGACCTCGGAGGCGAGGCGGGAGGCACGAAGATACACGTCTCGCCGACAAGCATAGGCGACTACAACGTCTACCGTGTTGAGGGGCAGACGTACTTCGGCATGAACGTCTACGACCTCGGCTACACGGTGAACATCGTGAGCGGAGTGTACGCCTTGCAGACGAACGCCAACAACAGTGGCTACGTGACGGCTGACCACCCCAACGACCACTGGAACCTCTACGAGGTGACGCTCGCCTCTGTGTCCGAAGAGGAAGAGGGGGAGGCGCTTAAGGACGTTATCAACGACGCCTTCGCCGCCCTCGAGAGCCGCTCGGAGTACGTCACCTCTGTTGACGAGGGGACAAGCGAGGAAGACCCCATAGGCAACGGCTTGATAAGCAGCGTCGACCAGCTCTCCTCGCCCTTCACCGAGAGCCTCGAGCACGCAGGGGCGCAGGGAGGCTTGGCTGCCCTTATAGACGGGGACTCGACCACGGTGTGGATATCCACTTGGTACCAGCAGACGCACGTGGACGGCTTGCAGTACGTACAGGTGGAGCTGCCCGACACCTTCGCCCGGCACGGCGGACCAGTGGTGCTGAGGCTTCAGCGCAGGGGCGGTCACGACGACCAAGACAGGACGACGGAGATGACCGTTAGGATGGTGCTCTTCGACGAGGCTGACGACAAGGAAGCTGAGCATACGGGCACGGAGTACGTGCTCGCCTCGCTTGACCTCTCGGACAACACCAGCGACTACGCCGTGCTCTACCGGGGCTTCACCGTGCCCCAAGGTGTGAAGTACCTGCGCCTCTACAGCGAGAACACCCTCACCCCCGACCACGGCTGCTGGCATATGGCGGAGCTCCAGCTCTTCGACACAGCCCTTACCCCCGACTGCCCCAACGCCTTGGACACGGAGGCGGCTGCCACTCTTCGCGCTGCCACGATGCAGGCAGTGAACGGCGAGGAGACCGATGCCTCGGTGCTGCGTGAGGCTGTGAACACCTACCTCGGCTCGGAGCAGGAGGCGATGGAGGTGACGTGGAAGATGACCGACGCAGGCTGGGCAACGCTCGTGCTGCCCTTCAGCTCGGAGCTGCCCGAGGGGCTTAAGGCTTACACCTGCGAGGGGCTGGACGGCTCGACGCTCAGCCTAAGCGAGGCTTCGAGCATCGCCAAGGACACTCCTTATATCATAGAGTACACAGGCGAGGAGGTGCTTGAGGGCAGCCGCGAGTACACCTTCAGGGCTGAGACGGACGAGGCTGACGATACGCCTCTCGCACAAGAGAGCGAGGTGCGCCTCACGGGCACGCTCGTGAACATCAACGTCCCCCAGAGCGACAGCGAGACGTGCACCTACGTCCTCCAGCGTCAGGGCGAAGAGGCAGCAGCCTTCCACATCGTGCAGGATGCGGACATCACCCTCAACGCCTACCACTGCTACCTCAGCCTGCCCACGACCTCGGAGGTGAAGGAGTGCATCCTGCTGCCCGGCACCCTTGAGGACGAAGGCACGGAGACGGCAGTCGCAGGCGTGAGCGGTGGCGAGCCCTCGGCGCAGGCCACCTACGACCTCGGCGGCCGCCGCGTAAGCTCTCCCACGAGGGGCATATACATACGGGGAGGCAAGAAAGTAGTAATCAGATAACCCTTTAAACAAGACAAGACGATGAGACAGTACATTAAGCCCTCCGTGGAGACCACAGAGACGGAGTTCGAGCAGATGCTCGCACTCTCCGCGGTAAGCACCGACCCAGCCACGCACGACCCCTCTAACACCGACGGCGACGGCCTGGTGAAAGGCGGCGCATGGCAGAGCGTTGGCTCGATTTGGGGAGAGTGAGACAGTAGAGAAGTAAGTTGACGTGCCTGCCGCGCTGCGCCCATACGTGGGGAGCGCGGCAGGCTTACGTTATGTCGTCGCGAAAGGTAGCCGCTCCTCTTTGCGAAGACCAGCCGC
>JAJPYQ010000071.1 GCA_021204865.1 Prevotellaceae bacterium
CCCCCGAACGATTTCGCCCGAGCCCCCGATTAATGCGCCCCTCGCCCCGACGGTTTCGTCCCTTTGTTACATGCTTCTCCAACAAATCGCTTGCTCCTCGAGGCACAACGCCACGAAAAGGGGCGACGCCACTAAGGTCACCGCCCCCAAAAGCTGTTATTATGAAGAGATTTATTCGCTCGGTCGCAACTCGTGCCAAAGCATTTCGAGGTGCGAGTCGGACGTTTCGGTGGAAATGAGCTTGGAGGGGTGCCCGTTTAGCCAGGAGAGCACGAGCAGAAGCGCGAGGAGCGGGCTCCAAAGCAGTAGCATCATCCGCAGAATGTCGTGAGGTCCACATTCGCGACCCTGTGGAAATAGTGCGGTTTCATCGACGTTTTTCTTAATTTCCTTCGACATATCGACAATATTTTAGTGACTTTTTGGTGAATTCATTAGTGCTGCGAGCCTCAGAAGCTGTAGATTAATCGTCCGCTGAAGACGACGTAGTTGCCTTTCTCCTCGGCGTTGTGGATATAGTTAAAGACTGGTTGTAAGGAAAGGCAATCCTTCACGTCACGGCTGTAGGTGAGTTCGATGGATTCCTCCTTGCCCATGCCGTAATGTGCGTACTGTGCGGTGAATCCTGCGTGGTTGTCACCGAAATCGTACAGACAACCCAGCTCGGCGTATCGCTTGCATCCACCGATTTCCTCGATATATTTCTTGCCACGTGTGTTCTCCGAATATTGAACCATCAGGCTTACCTTCTTGTCCTCCTCCTCGTTCTGCCACAGACACTGCTCGGCGTAAGCCCACCAGCCGAACGATGCCTTGCTCTCGTAGCCGTCGCAGGCGAGATTCCCCTGAGTGTCTCTCTTGTACTTCCGCATTGGTTGCATATCTTCGTCGAAGACGCGGTTGTGGAACGTTGAGCCTACGGAGTAAAAGCTTTTGCCGTTGTCGTAACTCAGCTCGAGAACATCGAACACACCGTCACGTTTCGGGCGAATCATAAAGGGGTTGTCGCCCCGCTTCCAACCGTTGTAGGCCGCACCGTTATAAAGACTATTCTTAATGTGCCACTCGTCGAACTGAAGCTCCAAGTGAATCGTCATGCTACTCACGGGATAATTCGCGATAGGATAGTTCGCCGCGATGGAAGGAAAGATGCCCGGCGAGCTGTTCGTGAAGAAAGATGTCACAGGCGAGGCGAAATAGTCCTCGTTCATATTGCGTACGCCGAAGAAGACCTTGGCGTGTTTCCAACTCTGTTCGTATCCCAGCACAGCGATTGCGGCGTAACAGTTCTCTTCCTGGATGTTTGAGAAAACTTGATAGTCGCTGATGATGGATTCTTCGGGGTTTGTCTTCGCCATGTGCAGGGTCGCCGCCTGAAATGTCCCGCCTTTCCAGGGGGAATACTCGAAGTCGAGGCGCAGCATGTTCATCCAATTGACAGTTTTTTTGTTGGGGCTCCACTGCCATTCCGAGGTCATCTCGCCGCCAACGGTCTGTGAAAACGCCGGGATGCTTAGGCTTGCGAGCGCGAGAGCCGCTAATAAAGTTTTCTTTCTCATAATGAATCTATTTGTTTGTTTAGGCATATTCCTGTACGTCCCGCGAAGTTATGGCTGAAGGCAGCGTGCCACAATACGCAAATCGGCTGAAATCGCGGCGAGGCATCACGGATTTCGTCTAATTATTTCTGGGTAAATGTCTTGAGGCTTAACCTTCCTTGGGGATATTTCGCTATCTTCGCGGCGGAAAAAAGGAGGCTTTCGTATGACAGAAAAGTATCACGAGACAGATCCCCTGATAGATCTCATCAGCGACGACTATCGAATGCTGCAATTGATCTCACGTTTCGGCATATCGCCCGGGTTTGGAGAGCGAACAGTAGCGGCTGCGTGCAAGGAAAGCGGAGTGGACACGTCCACTTTCCTGACGGTAGTGAATTATATCAAAACGCCAGGAAGGGTTTACTCCAACGATATGAAAAATAAGGTCAGTCTCGTCTCCCTGATGGACTACTTGCGTAAGAGCCATTCCTACTTTGTAGACTATCGTTTGCCGTTGATTAGGCGAAAACTTATCTCGGCAATCGACTGCTCAGCCAGTAACCAAATCGCCTTTTTGATACTGAAATTCTTCAACGAATACGCAGGTCAGGTGGCTTCACACATGAACTATGAGAACGCGAACGTCCACCCTTTGGTGCAAACTCTTTTGCGAGGGCAGCTGCCTGCCGAACCCTTCGTGACGGTTGTCCACCAGCAGTCGCACAACCACAGCAACATCGAGCGTAGTCTCGCAGAGCTTAAGAACATAATAATAAAGTATTACCCCAGCGGGGCCAACGCAAGCGCGCTTAACGACGTGCTGATGGACATATTTATTATGGAGGAGGACCTGCTGACGCATTGCCAACTGGAGGACACACTCTTTGCCGACTGCGTGGCGCGCCTCGAGAAAGACGTGAAGGAGCACGGAGGTAAAGCGGCCGCAGCCCCGACAGAACAGGAGGCGACGCCCGACACGAGCGACCTCAGCGAGCGGGAGAAGGACGTGATACGCCTTGTGGCACAGGGACTTTCCAACAAGGAGATAGCCGAAAAGATGTTTATCGCGGTGAACACGGTTATGACGCACCGCCGCAACATCAGCCGGAAGACGGGCATCCATTCGGCTGCCGGCCTCACCATCTACGCCATCGTGCACAAACTCATCAACGTGCAGGACGTGAAGCTCTGAGCTTGCGGGTGGTTTTTCGTATAGAAATCTTAGAAAAGTTCGGGGAAATCGCCTCGAAAGCGTAAGGATTCAGGAAGAAAGCCCAGTCGAATTTGCGCGAAAGCTTAGGCTCGCATACGCATTTCCCTAACGTTTTCTCTTGCGCCCCTAAAGGTATCCGTGGCAAACGTGGGTGCTTGTCCGACAGGTGTTGGGGCTATCCGTGGCAAACGTGGGCGGATGGGTTGAAATCATTCGTGGGCTGAGCTACCCCTTCGGGGTTTGGCGAATGATGGCTGTCTCTTAGACACCTCTG
>JAJPYQ010000020.1 GCA_021204865.1 Prevotellaceae bacterium
TGGCTCGTTGTAGTCGCCGTCATAGTGGTTGGCTTGATCGTAGGCTTCTCTGTCAAGGCTTGCAAGCAAAGTAAAGAAAGCGAGGCGGTAGATATTACCAGCGGCTACATCAACGGGCACGAGTATGTCGACTTGGGCTTGAGCGTGAAGTGGGCTACGTGCAACGTGGGGGGAAGCTATCCTTCGGTATATGGCGACTACTACGCCTGGGGAGAGACAAGCACGAAGTCATCGTATGATGAAGACAACTGCAAAACCTACAACGTGAGCATGGGCAGCATAGCGGGCAACTCAAGCTACGACGCGGCGAGAGCCAACTGGGGAGGAACGTGGCGGCTGCCCACAGCAGACGAGATAGACGAGCTGATCGACAAATGCGACTGGGAATGGACTACAAGGGGCGGACACGCGGGCTACAAGGTGACAGGACCGAACGGGAACAGCATCTTCCTTCCCGCCGCTGGCTGGCGTTACGGGACGTCGCTTTACATACGCTGGAGAGGACGGCTACTATTGGAGTGCCGCACCCAACGAGAGCAATACGCAGTACGCGTACTACCTCAACTTCTACAGTGGCACCTTCCGCCGGGGCTGGAACCGCCGCCGCCGCGGGCAGTCCGTCCGCGCTGTTTCAGAATAAAGCGAAGCGCATTTGATTCATTTGATTCATTTGATTTATTAGCGTCGGGCATTAAAAGCCCGACGCTTCTTTTCTCCCTCTCCACAGTGACGCTCCGACTTCAGGCAAGCACCGTGCAGGCTTCGCTGTGCCTTGGCTAAGCAAAAAGACACACGAGGGGGCGTTACGCTGTCTTTTTTCTGCCCTTAGGGTGCGCTGATAGTGGTTTTTAGTTAACTTTGCTCGGTTTAAGGCAGGCAAAGGACATCGTATCACTATTGAAAAGATAGATAAGCTGGACAAGAAAATCCTTGAGATCATATCGAACAACGCCCGCATCCCCTTCAAGGACGTGGCGGCGGAGTGCGGAGTGAGCCGCGCCGCCATACACCAGAGGGTGCAGAGGCTGATAGACATGGGCGTGATAATAGGCAGCGGCTACCACGTCAACCCCGTGAGCCTGGGCTACAACACCTGCACCTACGTGGGCATCACCCTTGAGCGCGGGAGCATGTACGAGAGTGTCTGCGCCGAGCTCTCGAAGATACAGGAGATAGTGGAATGCCACTTCACCACCGGACCCTACACTATGCTGGTGAAGCTCTACGCCCGCGACAACTCGCACCTTATGGAGCTTCTGAACAACAGGATGCAGGCGATACCCGGGGTGATAGCCACCGAGACGCTCATCTCCCTGAAGCAGAGCATAAAGAAGGAAGTGCCCATTGGCGGCATCCGCAAGGAAGAAGCCCCGAAGATAGAGAGCGAAAGTTAGTGCGACCCTCATACTACGACTGGAACGCTGCCTACCTGAGTGCCCACGAGGCTGTGCCCTCAAGAAGGCGCTCAGCTGTCATCGGCATCACGGGCAACTTCGGGGAGAGGGGCTGCGAGTTGGCTGAGGGCTACTTCCAGTCGGTGCTACAGGCGGGAGGCACGCCCGTCATCATCCCCCCTTACGAAGACAAGGCAGCCCTGCTTGAGACGCTGAGCCGCCTGGACGGCTTGCTGCTCTCGGGAGGCGGTGATATCAACCCCCTCTTCCTCGGCGAAGAGCCGTCGCCCGCCCTGCACTCCGTCAACCCACGCAGAGACATCGCCGAGCTGCTGCTCACTCGCTTAGCCTTCGACCTTCAGTTGCCGATGCTGGGGATATGCCGTGGCATACAGACGCTCGCAGCTGCCCTTGGGGGCAGCATTCACCAAGACTTGCAGGAAGGTATGCCTGACGCGGCCCTGCTCAAGCATAGTCAAGACGAGCCGAGAGCCTACGCCTCGCACACCGTGACGTTGTCCGAGGGCAGTCTCCTTCGCAGCATTATGGGGCAGGAAAGGCTTGCCGTCAACTCCTTCCACCATCAGGCGGTGCGTGAGGCAGGGCAGCGTCTCCGCATCACAGCCCTTGCGCCCGACGGGGTCGTTGAGGGCGTGGAGAGCAGCGAGCACAAGAGTATAATAGGAGTGCAGTGGCATCCCGAGTGCTTCATAACGAGAGGCGACACGTCGATGCTGCCCCTCTTCCGCTGGCTCGTGAGTGAGGCGGAGACGTACCGCAAGGCAGTCGGCATCCACCAAAGAATAATCACCCTCGACTCGCACTGCGACACACCGATGAAGTTCAACACTCGTGAGGAGCGCCTCACCACCTTGCCACGTATGCACTGCGGCAGGCTCGACGCCGCCGTCATGGTTGCCTATCTGCCCCAAGGCGAGCGGGACGACGACACTTTGCTTGCCACGACAGCCAAGGCGGAGCGCATACTCAACGAGATAGAGAGGCGCGCCGCTGATAACTGCACCGTTGTGGACATCGCCTACACACCCGACGACCTCCGCCGCCTTAAGCGTGAGGGGAAGAAAGCCATAATGCTCGGCATAGAGAACGGCTACGCCATCGGGTGCGACCTCTCGCTCATTGAGCATTTCCGCAAACGTGGGGTGGTGTACATGACCCTTTGCCATAACGGGGACAACGACATTTGCGGCTCGGCTAAGGGAAAGGGTGAGCACGGCGGGCTAAGCGACTTCGGCAGGCAGGTGGTGCGCGAGATGAACCGTGTGGGAATGATGGTAGACCTCAGTCACGCCTCGGAGCAGACGTTCTGGGACGTGCTCGATGTGTCCACCCTTCCCGTCGTGTGCAGCCACAGCAGTTGCCGCGCGCTTTGCGACCACCCGCGCAACCTCACCGACCGTCAGATGCAGGCGCTCGCCCATAAAGGCGGCGTAATGCAGGTGACGCTCTACGAAGGCTTCCTCCGGGCGGACGGCAAAGCCACCATCCTCGACGCCGTGGAGCACATCAACCACGCCGTCTCCGTGATGGGCATTGAGCACGTGGGCATTGGCACCGACTTCGACGGCGACGGCGGCGTGTCTGGCGTGGCGAACGCTGCGGAGGTGATTAACCTGACACGCTGCCTGCTCCGCGAGAGATACAGCGAGGCAGACCTCCGCCTGCTTTGGGGCGGGAACTTCCTCCGTGTGATGCAAGCGTGCCAAGACTATGCTAAACAACCAAACCACAAATGAAGAAATACATCCCTTTCCTTATGGCACTCGCCTTGCTAACGCTTTCCGCCTGCCACCGAAGCACGAGAAGCGCAGGCGACCGACCTGACACCATAGCCCTCGAACCTTGCCCGTCGTTCTCGGCCGACACGGCGATGGCCTACATCAACGCCCAGTGCGCCTTCGGTCCACGTGTGCCAGGCTCTGAGGCTTGGCGTGAATGTCAGCAGTGGATAGCGGAGGCGTTCACCTCCCTCGGCTGCGAGGTGGAGCTTCAGCAGACAGAGGTGACTGTCTACGACGGCTCGACGGTGCCTTGCGTCAACATCATTGCGCACCTCAACCCGCAGAGCAGCGACCGCATCATCCTTTGCTCACATTGGGACAGCCGCCCGTGGGCAGACAACGACCCCGATGAGGCTAACCACCACACCCCCGTGCTTGCCGCCAACGACGGGGCGAGCGGCGTGGCAGTGATGCTTGAGATACTGAGGGCAATCCGCCAGGCGGAGGGCGACACGCTGCGAACGGGCATCGACTTCATCTGCTTCGACGTGGAGGACTACGGCACGCCGCAATGGGCTGACGACGTGGACGAGGGGACGAGCGACACGTGGTGCCTTGGCGCGACACACTGGGCACGTGAGGCCGCCAACAATAACTACAAGGCTCGCTTCGGCATCCTCTTCGACATGGTAGGCGGGCGTGGCAGCACCTTCTCTATGGAGCGTGTCTCCCGTGAATATGCCGAGCCCGTTGTGCAAATGCTGTGGCACATCGCCCACCAAATTGGCTACGGCCATTACTTCCCCCTTCGTGACGGTGGTTTCATCACAGACGACCATGTCGCAGTCAACAGGATAGCCCACATTCCTTGCATAGACATCGTGCCTTACCACGATGACGGGCCCAGCAGCTTCGGTCCGACGTGGCACACGCTCAGCGACACGCCAGCCAACATCGACCCTGGTGTGCTCGAGGCCGTAGGGCAGAGCGTGCTTCAACTTCTGTATAACGACAACGCACAATGAAGACGATAGACGAGATACAAGACGAGATAATAGAGGAGTTCAGCGCCATCGACGACTGGATGGACCGCTATCAACTGCTCATCGACATAGGGAGCGAGCAGCCTACCCTCGCTGACGAGTACAAGACGGAGCAGAACCTCATCGACGGTTGCCAAAGCCGTGTGTGGCTTCACGCTGAGATGCGGGACGGGCGGCTTCGCTTCGAGGCGGAGAGCGACGCGCTTATCGTGAAGGGCATCGTCGGTTTGCTCGTGCGAGTGCTTGACAATCAAACCCCTTCCGACATACTTTCCGCTGACCTCCGCTTCATCGACGCAATCGGCCTGCGTGAGCATCTCTCGCCCACGCGCAGCAATGGCTTGTTGGCGATGCTCAAGCAGATGAAGCTCTACGCCTTGGCGTTTCAGGCTAAAGGATGACCATCGGCCCCCTCGACTTCGGGCAGCGCCCCGTCTTCCTCGCACCGATGGAGGACGTCACAGATATGGGCTTCCGCACCCTGTGCAGGCAGCTCGGGGCGAGCATGGCTTATAGCGAGTTCGTGTCGAGCGACGCTCTTGTGCGCCAGGTTAACCGAAGCTTCGAGAAACTGCGAGTTGACGATCGTGAGCGGCCTATTGCCATACAGATCTACGGCCGCTTTGTCGAAGCTATGCGCGAGGCTGCGCAGATTGTGGTGGAAGCAGCGCACCCCGATGTTCTCGACCTTAACTTCGGCTGCCCCGTCAAGAAGATTGCCGCCAAAGGTGCAGGTGCGGGGCTGCTGCAAAACATTCCCCTAATGCTGGAGATAACGAGGGCGGTGGTGGACGCTGTGCCACAGACGCCCGTCACGGCAAAGACGCGCCTCGGCTGGGACTGCAATCACCTCATCATCGAGGAGCTTGCCGAGCAGTTGCAGGACTGCGGCATCAAGGCTCTCACTATCCACGGCCGCACCCGCTCGCAGATGTACACAGGCGAGGCGGACTGGACGTTGATAGGCAAGGTAAAGGAGAACCCGCGCATACGCATCCCAGTCATCGGCAATGGCGACATCTGCTCTGCCCAAAGGGCAAAGGAGTGTTTCGACTGTTACGGCGTTGACGCGGTGATGGTGGGACGTGCTTCCTTCGGCCGCCCATGGATATTCAAGGAGATACGCAGCCTGCTCGACGGGCAGCCCTGCACCATCACCACGGAGGAGAAACTGTTGCTTCTGAAGAGTCAGATTAGAAGCAGCGTTGCCCTGCTCGATGAGCGAAGGGGAATACTTCACGTGCGCCGTCATCTCGCCTCCACGCCTCTGTTCAAGGGCATACCCGACTTCCGCGCCACTCGCATCCGTCTGTTGCGCGCCGAGACGGTGAGCGAGATCTTCCGCATAATTGACGAAGAGATAGCGCCTCGCCTTAACTATGACGATAACACCCCAACTGATTTATGAGAAAACGATACCTTGCCGTCTCACTGCTGCTGTCTTCGGCTTGCGGCTTAGCGTGCGCCGAGGGTGAGCAACGCAGTGCGAAGCCCAACGTCATCATTATATATGCCGACGACCTCGGCTATGGCGACCTCTCCTGCTACGGGGCGAAGAGGGTGGAGACACCGAGCGTGGACCGCCTCGCAGCGGAGGGCATACGCTTCACCAACGTGCACGCTGTTGCCGCCACGAGTACTCCCTCGCGCTACTCGCTGTTGACGGGCGAGTACGCTTGGCGAAGGAACGACACCGACATTGCGGCCGGCAACGCTGGGATGATTATCCGCCCCTCGCAGTTCACTATGGCGGACATGTTCAAGAGCGCAGGCTACGCCACCGCCGCAGTGGGGAAGTGGCATCTCGGTCTCGGCTCATCCACTGGCACGCAGGATTGGAACGCTCCTCTCCCCGCCGCCCTTGGCGACCTCGGCTTCGATTATCACTACATCATGGCAGCGACGGCCGACCGTGTGCCTTGCGTCTTCATCGAGAACGGCTTCGTGGCCAACTACGACCCTTCAGCTCCTATCGAGGTGAGCTACAAGAGCAACTTCCCCGGCGAGCCTACAGGCAAGGACAACCCCGAACTGCTCTTCAACCTTCGCTCCAGCCACGGGCACGACCAGTCGATTGTTAACGGCATCGGGCGCATCGGCTATATGCGGGGCGGCGGCACGGCGCTGTGGAAGGACGAGAACATCGCCGACTCCATCACGGCTCACGCCGTCAGCTTCATCCGACGGCACCGGGGCGAGCCCTTCTTCCTTTACTTCGCCACGAACGACGTTCACGTGCCTCGCTTCCCTCACGAGCGTTTCCGAGGCAACAGCCCTATGGGGCTGCGGGGCGACGCAATCTTGCAGTTCGACTGGAGCGTGGGCCGTATCCTTGAGACGCTTGACGAGCTTGGTCTCGCAGATAACACGCTCGTCTTGCTCTCAAGCGACAACGGCCCCGTGCTTGATGACGGTTACCAGGACCAAGCTGTGGAGCTCCTTGGCGACCACCAGCCCGCGGGCCCTTGGAGGGGATGGAAATACAGCGCGTTCGAGGGCGGGACCGTCGTGCCTGCCATAGTGCGCTGGCCCGCCTCTGTGCCTGCGGGCCAGGAGAGCGATGCCCTGATGTCGCAGATAGACTGGCTGCGCTCGCTCGGCTCGTTGCTCGGGGCCCGCTTCCCCGAAGGGGCAGCCCCCGACAGTCAAGACCGCCTCGCCACACTCCTCGGCAAGGACACTGCCGACCGCCCTTACGTCATAGAGTTCTCCTCAAGTCACGCCCGCTCTGTCCGCACTCGTCAGTGGAAGTACATTGAGCCGAACGAGGGCGGAAGCCTTATAGTCGGTCCTAACGTCGAGACTGGCAACAGCCCTTTGCCACAGCTTTACGACATGCGAAGCCCTTATGAGGAAGTCAACGTGGCAAGTGAGCACTCCGACATCGTCAGCGAGATGCAGGAGATACTACAACAAGAACAAGAAAGATAACTTTATGGACAAAGCATCAACGAAAGAGATAGAGGCGCGCTTCGACAACGACGTGGCGACGTTCTCCAACCTAAGCACCGGGCAGAGCGCCCTTATCGACGCTCCCCTGCTCCTCGAAGTGACAACCGAGGCGGCACGACGCATCGCCCCCAACGCAAGCCGCCTTCTTGACATAGGCTGCGGGGCGGGCAACTTCACCCTGAAGATGCTTGAGAAGCTCCCCAACGTCCACTGTACGCTCGTCGACCTTAGCGCCCGTATGCTCGAAAGGGCGGTGGAGCGGGTGTCGCAGGTTTCGCAGGCGGATGTCGAGGCAATCCACGGAGACCTCCGAACGGTGGAGCTGCCCACCGGCTCGTTCGACATCATCCTGGCCGGCGCTGTCCTCCACCATCTGCGCACTGACGACGACTGGCAGAGCACATTCCGTCGGCTGTACAGCCTGCTTAGGCCGGGCGGCTGCCTCCTCGTCTCCGACCTGGTGCTGCAAGACGTGCCGGAGCTCAACAAGTATGCTTGGGAGCGTTTCGCCGCTCACCTTGATGATTTGGGCGGTGAGGCCTACCGCAAGGAGCACCTTAAGGCCGTGGAGCGGGAGGATACCCCGCGCTCGCTCCTCTACCAGCTCAGGCTGATGCTGCGGGTAGGCTTCGCACAGGTCGACGTTATCCACAAGAACGCCTGCTTCGCCTCGTTCTGCGGGATTAAATAAGGCGACGGGCTAAAGACATCGGGAAGCTGCTCAGGGCTTTAGTAGGTTAATTGGCGCGACATAAACGCCGTCCTCCCTTTGGTAGGCAGCTCCGACGGAGGTCAACACCATCAGGAACGAAGGCAGCCGCTCGTCGCCTTTGCTCTCTATCTTTGCCCTCAGCTGTTTCAATGATTTAGCACCAGCCTCAATCAGCTCGTTGCCGCCCAGTTTTATTTCAACCGCACCCCAGCGGCCATCGTCCAAATGCACGATGGCATCGCACTCCAGTCCGGCGTTGTCCCTGTAGTGCAGCACCTCGCCACGGAGAGTTCCAGCGTATATCCTCAAGTCGCGCACAGCCAAGTCCTCAAAGAAAAGCCCGAAGCTTTCAAGGTCACGCTGCAAGTCTTCGGGCATAAGCCCCCGCGCCCTGCAAGCGATGGAGGTATCCACGAAATGCCGTGTGGGTGTCGAATGAATGGAAGTCTTCGAGCGGATATTGGGATTCCAGGCGGGCATATCCTCGATGATGTACAAATCCTTCAAGGCCTCCATATAGTCGTCGAACGTCCGCGGGTCCATCGTCCTTTCGTTGCTTTGGCGCACGTCGCTTATGATGGTCGAGACGGAAGCTTCCGTTGAGATGTGGCGCGCATAGCTGCGCACTATCATCTTCAGAACCTCAGGCTTTTTGTTGCGGAAACGCTCGTTCTCGCAATCCTCGAACACGAACAGCCCGTCCCAATAATTCTTGGTGATCTCAATTGAGATGTCCTTGGGGGCCAACACGGAGATAGGCCAGCCGCCACGGCAAATCAGGTGAGCCACATCGTGCAAGGTGAAGTCAGCATTGATGTCCCATGGGAATTGCCCACCGCCGTTGAACAGATCCTCCAGCGAGACGGTCCCCTTCGACTCTTTTGATTCTCACAAACTCATCGGGCGCATCTTCACCGCGGCCATCCTGCCGGCGCCGCTATGATGCATTTCCGTCTTGTCGGCAGGAGTGGAGCTGCCCGTCAGGATGTACTTGCCAAACACGTATTCGTTATCGAGGTCATCCTTGATCTCATTCCATATATCAGGCGCTTTCTGCCATTCGTCAATCAGTCGGGGACATTCGCCTTTGAGCACGGCTTTCGGGTTCATCCGCGCCAGGGCAATAGCTTGCTTCGTGTTCAACTTGCCGAAGCTCTTCTGGTAAAGCATACTTGTTGTCGTCTTGCCGCAAAACTTGGGGCCGGCCACAACCACAGCTCCCGCTGTCCGCAGCTTACGCTCTATCTACTTCTCGATAAGTCTGCTGTAATACATATCATTCCTCGTTCGTATAGCCTGCCGCAAAGATACGGCAACTCCCAAGATTTTCAACGCCCCACTCCCAAGATTTTCAATCTCGCCCACGTTGGAGGCGGGCTCGGCCAACTGAAGGCGACATCATCCCCTGCGAGGCCGATACTGCCTCCATTGCTATGGCAACACCGCCTCGCCTATATCCGTATCCCCGTCTTCAGAATGTCGTAGTAGAGAGGGTTGTTGACGTCTTCCGTCAGCAGCACTGGCTCGATAAGGTAGCTAACCTTTCGCCCCAGCCTCCATAGCATAGGGGCATCTTCAAGGTAATTGTCGCCAAGCTGCTCCACAACCACGGCGATGTCAATGTCGCTCTCTTCCGTGTACCCGCCCTTGCTGTAAGAGCCGTAGAGGTAAAGCTCTTTGAGCGGCAGATGCTCCGCTACCAAAGCCTTGTACTTCCTTGCTAACTCGATAGCTTCAGCTTTATCCATGTTCTAAACTCATTTGTCTTGTTCAATAACCACTCGCAATAGTTGGGAGTTAGCTTCCTCGCAAGCTGTTCCTTGTAAGCAGGGTATCGTGCTTCTATATTCAACGGTTCAAGTTCATCTATGAAAGCAAATTGCCCCTCCGACAGTTCGTTGGTCAGCCCGGACTTCTCGGCGAGGCGTGCCAGATGGTGTATTTTGAGTGGTGGCTCCTCAAGCATTTTGCTCCAATATGCCTTAAGCAACTTCTCCACCACCTGATGGCACATAAAGCCGACATATAGGTAACGCTTGGTGGCAAGCATAGCTTTTGCCGTGTCGAAGTCGTAGTCGGAGATTTCCACCCAATACGCAACCTTGTCCATCATTCACCTGTTGATGCTTTGACAATTGCAAATATAGGCATTATCCGTGAACGTTAGTGCGTTAAGTAGTAAGAAATTATCTTGCGGCTTACCCGTCTCGCGGCTTGCGCCTTAGTCTTAAGCCCCTATCACCGGCAGGCGGATGCCCCGACGCTGCCCAGCCGCTGGCCCTCAGGCTTTGGCGGCAGGCGCGCCGCGACGAAAGCCGCTCCCTATACGTCATGTACCGGGAGCGGCCCCATCATAAACTGGTATGATGAATAAAAACCTTTTGTACCACTATTTCATAGTGCTACCTGTTCATCGCCTTTCGGGCGTTTAGCCCGGCGATAGTATTTAATGTCTTCGTCTCATTAGGGTCTCATTTCACAAACACCTTTTTCACCGTGCCGTCGCTCTGTCGGATGATGTTCACGCCCCTTTGCGCTGAGGTCAGTCGCTTGCCGTCAATGGTGTAACGGGCAGCCACACTTCCGTCGCTCGCCATTGAGGCCGCGCCGATTCCCGTTGTTTCCTCAGTCGTGAGGAACTCTTGCCAAGTGTCCGCCTTTGCGTAGGCATCCGTTGCGCCTTCAGGCACGATGAGCTTGCAGGCTTTCGTGTCGACATACAGGAACACGTTGTTCTGGCACACTGGCGGAGCTGCGTTGAGCGTGGTCAGGCTCGTTAGGTTGCTGCAATACTCAAAGGCGGAGGCGCCGATAGACGCAAGCCCGCTGCCCAGCGACACGGAAGTGAGAGCGTCACAATAATAGAATGCGGCCTGGCCTATGCTCGTCACCGAGTTGGGAATGCTCACTGCCAAGAGGCTTGTGCAATACTCGAACGCCTGGTCGCCGATGCTTGTCACCGAGCTGGGGATCGTCACCTCCTTGAGCCCGGTACAGTAGAGGAACGTGCGCAGGCCGATGCTCGTGACGGAGCCGGGAATTGCGACGGAGCCCAGGCTACTGCACATATAGAATGCCGCGTCGCCTATCTCCTCCACGGAGCTGGGCAGTGTCACCCCCGTGAGACTGTTGCAACCTTGGAACGCCGCCTCGCCTATGCTCGTGACGGAACTGGGGATGGTGACCGACTGTAGGTACGTGCAGCCGCAGAAGGCGTTGCTCCCGATGCTCACGACAGCGTTGGGGATGGTCACGGCTGCAAGCGTGTCGCAGCAGTAGAAAGCATAGTCCCCTATGCTCGTGACGGAGCCGGGGATGGAGACCTCCCCAAGGTTGCCGCAATAGGCAAAGGTGTAAGGCTCTATGCTCTTGATGGAGTTGGGGATGGTCACCTCGGCGAGGCTGCTGCAGTAGCAGAACGCATTCGCCCCCAGCTCCAAGAGCGAGTTGGGCAGCGACACTTCCTTCAGCCCGGTGCATTGCCTGAAGGCAGCGTCGCCTATGCTCCGGACCGAACCGGGGACAGTCAGGGAGCCCAGCGCCTCGCAGCTGCGGAACGCCTCCTCGCCAATGCTCTGGACCGAGCTGGGAATGGTGACGGACGTGAGATTGCAGCAGAAGTCGAAGGCGCCGCGCGCTATCCTCGTGACGGAGCTTGGGATGCTTATCTCCGTGAGGCTGCAACAGAGGTTGAACAAGGAGTCGGCGACAACCGTCACGCCGTCGGGGATGGCGACGTTCTGCAGGCTGCCGCAGCCGCGGAACGCAGCCGCCTCCAAGTTCGTGACAGAGTTGGGGATGTCGACTGACTTCAGACTGGTGCAGAAGCTGAAAGCGTAGCGGCCGACGGAGGTAACAGAGCCGGGGATTGTCATCTTTGTAAGCCCGTCGCAATAGTCGAAGGCGTAAGGCGCTATGCTCACGATGGAGGCGGGTATCGCGTACTTGCTGATGTCCGTCTTCGCCGAGGGCACCTTAACGAGCTCCGTCATCTCCAGGTTGTACAGCACGTTGTCGTCGCCCGACGTGTAGCGTTCGTTCTCCTCGTCCACAATGATTGACTTGAGGCTTGTACACTTCCTCAGCGCGCCCAGGCCGATGCTCGTCACCGACGCGGGAATGAACAGCGAGTCGAGCTGCGTGCAGTTGTCGAGGGCGTAGTCCATTATCGTCGTCACTGTCGAGGGTATCTTGTAGCTCCCCAGCGCGGTGCTGGCGGCGGGCGCCTTTATCAGCGTGGTCGTGTCCGCGCTGAAGAGTATGCCGTTGACCGAGCAGTAGTTCTTGTTGCCCTCCATAACGCTGTCGGTCTGCAGCGCTGTGCAGAACCTGAACGCATTGTCGCTGACGCTGGTCACCGTGCTGGGTATCGTCACGCCGGTAAGGTACTTGCAGCGCAGGAAAGCGTACTCGCCGATGCCCGTCACGGTGTAAGTGGTGCCCTCGTAAGCCACCGAGGAGGGGATGGCAAGGTTGCCGGAGTAGGCGTTCTCGTTGGCGGTGGAGTTGATGCCTTCGAAGGCGAGGTAGGTCACCTCGGCTGTTCTGTCCCCGTCGTTGAGGTTGTAGTAGATGCCGCTGACATTGGCGTCGTAGGCCAGGCAGCGCGCTTGGAGTGAGAGTGCCGCGAGGCACAGGATTAAGGTTTTCTTCATGTTCGTTCAGTATTAATTGTTTGTTAGTGTTTACTTCTTGTTTGGCAGTCCATGGGCTTGGAAGTGGGACAATAAAAAAACGTGGACCAATAACTTCGTCTACGCTTCCTTAGGTATCTCCAAACACCATGTATCCATAAACAAGTAAAAGCCCACGCTGCGCGCGTGAACATTAACTTTCACTCTTGGATACTTCGCGAATTGGAGATTTCAAGGAAGCAAGAACGTAAGCTAACGCTTTTTATTTTCGTGTCCTTTTCGTGCTATGCTACATAGGCTTTCTGTGTTTTGGGGTTATCATCGTTGCAAATATAGGCATTATCCGCATACGTTGGCACATATACCACAGAGAAAATCGCTCACGGCAACGTTGCTTCAGGTCGACGGCAACGTTGCGTCAGGCCGACTCGAACGTTGCGTCAGCCCTACGGCAACGTGCGGGCGGGGCGAAAGGTAATTAGGTTTTGGCGGAATCCTAATTAGGTTTTGGTTGAATCCTAATTAGGTTTTGATGGAATCCTAATTAGGTTTTCGGGCGCTTTCCGAAAACGCGGGAAGAATCTCACGCTTGGCACACCTCCTCTCGCGGTTTCTTGCTAACTTTACGCTTGAGGAGCGTGCCGCGGAAGCACACTGCGAAGGTAAGAAGATTCATTGAAAACACAAAGCGAATATGAGCATCAATTACAGCTTGGGTTTGAAGACCTCTACCCCCGGCAAGAAGAAGCCGAAGCGGAAGGTGTATGCGACAGCGCAGTACACACGGGTTTGTGACACGGAGGCCATTATGCAGTACGTGGTGAAGCACACTTCGGTGCAGGACCGCGGCGAGATAATGTCGGTGATCTGCTCCGTTGTCGACTGCATGAGGGAGCGTTTGCTCGACGGTGACCGCATTGAGCTGGGCGAGCTCGGCTCGTTTTATTGCGTCATCAAGAGCAAGGGGGCGGAGACGGCGGAAAGCTTCGACCCGATGAAGCACATACGGGGCGTGAGCGTCAACTGGCGTCCCGGCAAGCGCTTCCGCAACTTGGACAGAGACGCCAAGTACAGGCTCGTGCCACGACGGGAAACTGTCGTGAAGAGACTGCGACAGGAGACGGAGTATTTCAACTCACAGCTTCCCGCCCGCCAGCCATCGAAGCAGCCTCCCCTTACGCCTGTTGCCGAGCTCTCGCCCGAGGAAGCCCGCGAGCGGCAGGTAATCGACGCGGCGGAGTCCCTCTTGCTGCGCCTGGCCCCTCGGGAAGAGGCGCAAGCGTCGGAGGCAACGGGCGAGAGCCGTTAGCGGACGTGAACTAAGGTTAGCCCTGAAAGGGCTGCACCCTCGCACGCACAATGCCGGAGGCAAGCCCCGAAGGGGCTGCATAAGCGTAGCCGCCAGAAGCACGGAGTGTTTCAATAAGGAAACGTGGATTGCTCGCTTTAGCGAGCGTAGCGACACCCTTGGATTCAAGGCGTTAGCCGATTGGGAGCCAGAGGTACTTAACACGTTCGACAGCGTTTGTGGTTCACGTTGAGTACCTCTGGCACTCATTTGGGGAGATGCCCCGTACCATGGGTTATGCAACCCACGGCTACTCGTATTGAACCCCCGCTGGGGGTTCTTCCTTAACCATTGACCATACGTATCCCTGTTTGGGCTTGTTGCGCCACGGAGCAGACAAACGTGTCGTGGATGGTGGTGTCGATGCGCGCGTCGCAATCGGTTAAGACACCCGGCAAGTCGGCCGCTATGCCGGTGCCGCGGAGCTTGAGAAGGGCTTCCTTCCGCGTCCAAAGGATGGTGAACTGCAGATTGGGGTCGGGGGCTGAGAGGATGGCGCGCGCCTCCTCCTCGCTCATTGTGTGCCGCACGAGAGCTTCCCTTGCGGTGCGTATGCTCTCGATGTCCACGCCGATTGGCTCACTGCTGAGGGCGCACGCCACTGCGTTGCGGCAGTGGCTCAGGTTGAAGTGAATGTCGGGATAATTCAGAAAGAAAGGCTTGCTGTGCTCGTTGAAGGCGAAGTCGGGCGCTTCGAGGCTGTAGCGCTCACGCAGTGCCTCGCGGAGCAGAAGATAGGCAAGCGCGCCCTGCCGACGAGCCTCGAGGTTGCGGTAGGCAAGCAGCGTCTCCCTGCGTTGCTTTGGAAACTGGCGGATGAGGCTTTCGATCTCCTCGTTGCTGAACCGCTGCAAGTCGTCGTCGATATAAAGGGCGTAGGCCTCATTCTCTTTCGTAGTCAACATCTTTCATCGCTGCGTAAGCGTCGTTGAGCATTTGCACGGTAATCTCGAAGTCACGGCACACGGCGCGGTTCTCATCCTGCGTGGAGTGGGAGAACAGCCAGTCGTAGGTCTCCGCTATGTAGAATATGCGGGCGGGCCTGCCGTGGTCCACGCCTGGCAGACGTGTGAAGATGAGCCGCGAGTCGTCGCCCGTGGCCTTGATGGCAGCCACCACACGTTCAGATTCTTTGATGGGGACGGCCCGGTCGGCAGTGCCGTGGAGTATCCACAAGGGCAACTTCGAGAGGTTGCCAAGCTGTGAGACGCTGCCCCCGCCGCATATCGCCATCGCTGCGGCAATGCGGTCGGGGTAGGTGGCTGCAAAGTCGATGGTGCCGTAGCCGCCGAGGCTCATGCCGTAGACATAGATGCGTGTGGAGTCGACGTGGTAATGCTGCTGGGCCCACTCCACTGCCTTCCATATCTTCTCAGGCTTCCACGAGCCGCCCGGGTTTTGAGGCGCAAGCACGTAGCAATCGATGTTAATGCCTTTTTGCATTGCGTCGAAGGGCCCGTAGCGCTTGACTTTGTTCAGGTTGTTGCCGCAGAGGCTCGCCCCGTGCAGGAAGATGAGCAGTGGGAAATGGGCATCCGGCGGGGTGTCGCCCTCGGCGGGGTCGTAGAAGAGAAAGTGGTATGCCCCCGCCACGTCGCCTTTGTGGGCGGAAGTGCTTTGTGCCTGCGCCCCCAGCGGCAGGCAAAGCGAGAGCAGAAGCAAAAGGGCTATGTAGCCTTTCGCTACGATTGACGGCGCAGCGAGCCACGAGGGTTTAGCAGGCTTGCAAGTGGTTAAGGCAAAACCCCCAGTGGGGGGTTTAGAGGAGTAGCCGAAGGTTTGCTTCCGCAAACCAATCGTTAATATCGGGAAACACTCCGTGTTTCTGGGT
>JAJPYQ010000027.1:0-7947 GCA_021204865.1 Prevotellaceae bacterium
CTCCCCGCCCCTCCCCAGGGAGGGGAGCACTACGTGGCCTCCACCATCCACAGAAGGATCTACCGCCAGAAGGAGTTTTCTCCCGACGCTGCTAACTTTGAGCCGGGCTTCAACCGTGAGAAGCACGCCCTCTTCATTGTTGACGAGGCTTCGATGATTGCCAACGAGGGCTTGTCGGGAGGCATGTTCGGATCGGGGCGACTGCTCGATGACCTTGTGGACTACGTGTATTCGGGCTTGGACTGCCGCCTGATGCTCGTTGGGGACACAGCGCAGCTGCCGCCCGTGGGGGAGGAGCTTAGTCCCGCACTCAACCCTGAGAAGCTCAGGGCATACGGTTTGAGTGTGGAGACTGCCTGCCTGACTGAGGTGGTGAGGCAGGCGGAGGAGTCGGGCATACTGTGGAACGCCACCTCGCTGCGCAGGCTTCTCGCGGAGGGACAGTTATGCGGCTTCCCCCGACTGCGCACACGAGGCTTCACTGACGTGCGGCTGATGCCAGGCTCTGAGCTGATAGACGCTCTTGAGGACAGCTATTATCAGCACGGCACTGACCAGACCATCGTGGTTACCCGCAGCAACAAGAGGGCTAACGTATATAATAATGGTATAAGAGCCCGCATCCTCGACCATCAGGAGGAGCTTGTCTGCGGCGACCAGCTCATCGTGGCGAAGAACAACTACTACTGGCCGGATAGGTTGAGGGAAAAACGCATGGAATTTATAGCCAACGGAGACGTGGCGAGGGTGCTTCGCACGTGGAATGAGCGCGAGCTGTATGGCTTCCGCTTCTGTGACGCCACGCTGAGCTTCCCCGACTACGACGATTGCGAGATGACCCTCACCTTGCTGCTTGACACCCTGCAGGCTGAAGCCCCGGCGCTCTCACGTGAGCGGCAACAGCAGCTCTTCGACAGTGTCTGTGCAGACTATCCTGAGATCAAAAGCCGCCGCAAGCTGATGCAGAAGATAAAGGAAGACCCTTACTATAACGCCTTGCAGGTGAAGTTCGCCTACGCTGTCACTTGCCACAAGGCGCAGGGCGGGCAATGGCAGCACGTCTATATAGATCAGGGTTACGTCACCCCTGAGATGCTCTCGCCCGAGTATCTGCGCTGGCTCTACACCGCCTTCACACGAGCCACGGAGCGCATCTACCTTGTCAACTGGCCGAAGGGGCAGATTGAAGGCGAGGCAGAGCAAACGCCCTAATGCTGCGAGGTTTGCCAAAGTGCCAAACCCTATGCGCATAAAGGTTGGAGAAGTGGAGAACTTCCCCCCTGTGGCTACCATTATGACAGCCACAGAGGAAAATATTAATATACATACCTGATAATTCTCTCATTGATATATATGAAATGAGAGACTTCTCCAGATCTTCATCCATATATTTATATAAATATGGAGAAGTGGAGAACTGCAGAACTGCAGTTCAGTAGGGAAGGTAGTCATCGCTGCAAGGGTTTTGGTGGTCGTCCTCGTCTGCTCTTTCTTCCTGTTCCCGCTCCCCGGGCAGGTCGAAGGGGGCATGCGTCTGTGCCGCCTCGGGTCCGTGAGGATAGGGCGGTTTTCTCTTTCTTGGGCGGTTTTCTCATTTTCCCAACCCTATACGCATAGAGATTTGGGAAAATGGGAAAATTCCCTCTGTGGCTACCCTGACGAGAGCCACAGGGAAACATATTAATATATGTATCAGGTAGAACTCTCATTGATATATATGAAATGAGAGATTTTCCCATTTTCCCAATCATACAGATGTATATAGATGGGAATTTGGGAAACTTCAGTTCAGAAGGGAAGGTAGTCATCGCTGCAAGGGTTTTGGTGGTCGTCCTCGTCTGCTCTTTCTTCCTGTTCCCGCTCCCCGGGCAGGCCGAAGGGATCGGCAAGTGCGGCAAGGGGCGTAGCGAACCCCGGAGGGGTTCCAGAGGGATAGCCGTGGGTTAAATAACCCACGGATCAAGGCGCGCAGGCAATTATAACCCCGAAGGGGTTGCCCATACGTGCCACGTCCTTTATTCGTGGCGAATATGTGCAGTACCTTCGGCACTTACATAGCTACGCTCTTGATCCGGGGGTGTCGCTTCGCTCGACCCCCCCGGCTACGCCAAGGTAACCCCTTCGGGGTTCGCCCCGTCTCAATGCCAGCGTCTCGTGCGGTTGAGAGCAAAAGAATGTGCGGTCGGGAGAAAAACATCGGGGGTTTTGTGGCAAAACAATGCGCGGTCGAGGGAAAAAGTCGGCGCGGTCGAGGGCAAAGATATCCCGAGACGTTTGGCTTCGTCTCGGCTGAGGGCGAATTGTGTTGTGCCGCCCTGCGGAAGCCGCCTCCTCTTGACATAAATCAATAAAAGCGTGGTTTCTCAGATAAAAATTGGGTGAACTCTTGCAGGAAACCAAAAGTGCCGTACCTTTGCATTGTGTTTTTCATGGTATTAGATTTAAGGTTAATGAAGATTGGTTGTCGTGAGACAACCTTCTTTTTTTTATGCCCTCTCGCTTGCCCGCTAAGCTGAAAACCACTATCTTTGTGGAAGCTTACTGACATATAAAACCATCTATTAATTACCCTAAGACAAAGAGAAACTACTATGAAAAGTAAACTGATCCTGACAGTTGCTTTCCTGTGTGCGGCTTCTATGGGGCGAGCCCAGCTCAGCCTTCAGGAGCAGACACTAAGCGACCCTGACAACACGCCTCTGCCCGTGCACCCGGTGCCAACGGAGAGGCAGGTCTTGTGGAACGAGACGGAGTTCTACGCCTTCTTCCACTACGGAATGAACACCTACACCAACTTAGAGTGGGGCAACGGAGACGAGGACGAGGCGACCTTCGCCCCCACAGCAGCTCCTAACCCCAAGCAGTGGCTCGAGTCGGTGAAGGCAGCGGGAATGAAAGGCGGCATAGCTGTGGTGAAGCACCATGATGGCTTCTGCCTTTGGCCTACTGAGACCACAGACCACTGCGTGACTAATGCAGGCAACACCTACGGGCAGGAGACTAACATCCCCCGTGACTTCGGCGAGGCGGCAAGGGAGTTGGGCATGAAGTACGGCTTCTACGTGAGCCCCTGGGACAGAAACTCTTATTACTATGGTGAGGACAACTACGTGACTGACGTGTTTCTCAAACAGTGCGCCGAGCTGGCGCAGTACGGCGAGGACCAGTTCGAGATGTGGTTTGACGGGGCTAATGGGGGCGACGGCTACTACGGAGGCAGGAACACCACCGTCACGGTAGACCAGAGTATCTACTACGACGTGCCTAACCTCAGAGACTCCATCCATAAGGTCTGCCCCAACTGCGTGCTGTGGGGGCAAGGAGGCGAGGCTCGCTGGATAGGCAACGAGCAAGGCTACGCTGGCGAGACGAACTGGGCGATGGTGGACCGTGGAGTCTCTGCGGGGCAGACGGGAGCCGAGAACGGCTGGATATGGCAGGCAGGCGAGAGCGACGCGAAGATAAGCGACTCGGGCTGGTTCTGGCACAGTGGAGAGTCGGTGAAGACCGCCGAGAGGCTTTTCCAAATGTACCTTGAGACCGTGGGCAGGAACTCCACGCTCATACTTAACTGTGCCCCCGACAAGAGCGGCTCGCTGCCCACAGCCACGGTGAACGTACTGGCTGAGTTGGGCAGTTTGCTTACCGCGCGCCTTGGAGATGACGCTAACCTTGCCAAGTCGGCTACCATAGAGGTGAGCGAGACACGCTCGGCTGGGGCTAACAGAGACTACAAGGCAGAGAATATGCTGGACGGAGACTCTGCCACCTACTGGGCGGCTAACGACGGCACCACTACTGCTGCCATCACCCTTTCGTGGGACGAGGAGCAGACCCTCCGCTACGTCCTGATGCAGGAGTTCATACGCCTGGGACAAAGGGTGAAGGGCTTCAGCATACAGATAAGCTCCGACGGCGAGAACTGGACCACTATGGCGACTGGCATAACGCAGACCACCATAGGCTACAAGCGCATCATCCCGCTGAACGGCTCCACCTCCTCCAGCTACGGCAGCGGCTACAAAGCCAAATACCTGAGAGTGAATATAACGGACGCAAGAGGCTGTCCGGTTTTGTCTAACCTTAGCGTGTATTAAACAATGAAAACTACAACTCTATTCACAATATGCGCTATGTCCATGGCAACCGCCACGGTGAAGGCGCAGACAATAACCTTTGAGAGCAACGACTATAAGAAGGTAAGCATCTACGACTCGTGGGCGGACAGCCCCTTTATGACGGGCGAGCTGAAGGGCAACGCTCAGGTCATTGACAACTGCTACCCTGACGAGGAGAAGAACTCCACCTCAAAGATAGTGGGCTTTCAGCGCAGCCGCTATGGCAGCAACCTGATGGGCGTGAGAGTGGACCTCAACGAGACTTTCCGCCTGACGAAGGACACCCGCTATGTCCACGTGCTTATCCATCGCCCTAAGAACGACGGGCGGGCTATGCTCATAACCCTCGGCAAACGCTCGGACAGGGCGGGACAGAGCGAGGACGTGGAGCAGACGTGGAGCCTGACCTCCACCAACGCTGGCATTAATGGTTGGTACGACGCTGTGTTCGCCATCAAGGGCTTCAGCTATGAGGACACGTCGAAGGACGGCATAGACATCTACTCGCTCGTGGTTTGCCCCGACGTGACCGACCGCTCCTCCCTGGACGAGGACTTCGCCTGCTACATCGACGAGATAATAGTGAACAACCATTCCTACACACGCTTTGAGACTGTCTACTATGAGATAAGCATAGACGCCTCCACAACCTACAGCCGCCCTGACAGATACCTTGACGGCATCTCGCTCACAGGAGGGCAGGACGGCACGCAGTCGTACAGCGGACTGGAGAGCCTCGTCTATAACGACGGCACCGCCGAGCCTATAGTGTTCAACGCCACAGCCGGGGAGACGCTGCGGCCCTCCTTCTCCTATACGGGGCACTCGATGGATGCCTATGTCTATGTGGACTGGGGGCAGGACGGTGAGTTCTCCGCCGAGGTTAACGACGACGGAACTATCGTAGATGGCTCGGACTTGATCTCCTACGATGGCTATAGGATAGACGGTAACTGGTATAACAGCGAGGGAACTAATGTGGGCAGCGGTGACCGTATAGGTGATTATGCAGGCAGCAATTTGCCTTCGTTCACCGTGCCTGTGAACACTGAGGGGGGGCTCTACCGTATGCGCTATAAGGTGGACTGGAGCTGCATCGACCCTGCGGGCAACACCAGCTCCTCCAACTTGCTTGTGGACAACGGAGGGGCTATCGCTGACGTGCTGCTCAACGTGCATCCTTCCGAGGTGAGTGTCTCCCAGAGCCAGATCAACGGTGAAATACTGGCTGCCGACGGCTCTACCTTGTTGGACTACAAGGTTGCCTACGACACGCCCCTGACGGTGAAGCTTGTTCCCGCCGACGGCTTCGTCTGCACGGGAGTGACCGTGAGGTATGGCTACGACCTCGACGGGGACAGCCTCGTTGTGGATAACCCCAAGTGGTTCGAGACTTACTACTCCTTGCGCCAGTTCACGGGAGAGGACGGCGACGAGCTCGTGCTTCCCGCTGAGCTGTTCCGCTACGGCAGCGTGCTCCTTGAGGGAGACATGGTCTCGGAGCAGTTCCTTACGCTTCACGACGACGAGGTAAACCCTACGCTGGAGTCTCTTACGCTGACTGGCATAAGAGAGCGCACTTACGAGATAACGGACAACACTCACTCGCTGCAAGACCTGACTGAGGGGAGGAGCGTGTTAGTGCCTGTGGGCTCGGAGCTCGGCAGCAGCATAGAGGGCGACCTTTATATCGACCTCAACCGTGACGGGCGCTTCAGCCTGACGTCGGAGCTCTTCTCTGGCTCTCTGCCCACCGACATCGAGGGGGGCATCTACAAGGCGGTCTTGGACACTGACCCCTACCAGTTCGAGTTCCTCATCAACGTTGCCCCCGAGAAGACCAGCCTTAAGGTGAACTCCCTGAACGGAAGGCTGATATGCAGGCAGTCGCACCCCGAGGGGGCTGACTACAGCTCCTCAACTGGCGTGCCCGAGGAGGTGGCTTCGTTCTACTTTCTCGGTCTCCTCGCCCAGCCTTTGGTGGACGGCTACGCTTGCTCGGAGGCGACGGTGCGAAGGGGCTACAACCTCGACGGGGAGCAGCTCTCCTCGGACGGCATACAGCAGTGGAGCGAGTTCACCGTCAGCATACCCGAGACCACAAGGGTGGACGTGCCTCAGGACTCGGTCTACGGCACGGTCATCGTGACGGCTGACTTCGAGCTTACGGGCGAGGAGACCGCCTACGAGCCTGCCTTCCTGGACGAGTTCGACGCTGAGGAGATAGACGCAAGCAAGTGGACCACAAGGGCGAGGGGCTCGTCGACGTGGAACCGCTTCATAAGCACCGACCCCCGTGTGGCTTACCCCGAGGACGGCTCGCTGGTGTGCCGAGCCATAGCCAACGACGACCTCTCTGCCGACGACGCGGCGATGCTCTCGGGGGCTAAGCAGACCTCGAACAGCTACGGCCTTCTGTACGGCTACGTGGAGGTTAGGGCGATAACGAAGCCCCACACGGGCAACTTCCCCGCCATCTGGATGATGCCTATGGACCAGAGCGACGGCTGGCCAGCGTGCGGGGAGATAGACATCTGGGAGAGCATCAACACGGCCAACATAGCCTACCACACCATCCACTCCTACTGGGGCAACACGCTTGGCAACAGCAATAACCCAGCCAAGACGACCAACGAGACGTACAACATGGACGGGGAGTGGCACACGTACGGGCTGCTCAAGGAGCCTGGGCTCTTGACTTGGTATGTGGACGGCACGAAGGTCTTCTCCTACGCCAAGAGCACCTCGGAGAGCGACCTCGGGCAGGGGCAGTGGCCCTTCGACAAGGAGTTCTACCTCATCCTCAACCAGAGCGTGGGCGACGGCTCGTGGGCTTCCGTCTACGACTCCTCGTTCACCTACGAGACACGCTTCGACTGGGCTCGTATGTACGCCTTGGACATGACGGACGCTCTCACCTCCCCGAAGGCGGACAGGCGGCAGGACGACCGTGTCTTCGACCTCTCGGGCAGGCAGGTGTCCCGCCCGCGGAGAGGCGTATATATTAAAGGAGGAAGGAAGGTAATCTACTGATGAAGGACGCTCTGCTCATACTCTCCGGAGGGATGGACTCGGTGACGCTCTTGCACGAGTACAGGCGTGAGATAGCCCTCGCCCTGACGTTCGACTATGGGGCTAACCACGGCCCGCAGGAGATACGCTGCGCCCGCCTCAACTGCGAGAGGCTCTCGATAGAGCACCTCATCGTCTCCCTCCCCTTCGTCCCGGAGCTCTTCACCTCGTCGCTGCTAAGCGGGGCTGAGGCCATCCCCGAGGGGCGATACGACGAGGAGAATATGAAGAGCACCGTCGTCCCCTTCCGCAACGGCATCATGCTCAGCGTGGCCTGCGGCATCGCAGAGAGCAGGGGATTGAGCAGGGTGATGATAGCCAACCACTCGGGCGACCACGCCATATACCCCGACTGCCGCCCCCAGTTCGTCGAGGCGATGGACAGGGCTATGCAGGAGGGCACGTGGCAGAGGCTGCGCCTCTTCGCCCCCTACACCGCCCTGACGAAGACGGACATAGCACGCCGGGGAAAGGAGCTTGGAGTGGACTACGCCCTGACGTGGAGCTGCTACAAGGGGCTCGACAAGCACTGCGGAAGGTGCGGCACCTGCCAGGAGAGGCGAGAGGCTCTGAGGGACGCCGGCATAGACGACCCGACGGAATACATGGACTGACCCGACCGACAACCCAACGGAGGGCTGCCCGGCGCCAAGGCGAGGGGCAGCCCTCTCTCGTCATGCCCCAAGGCTACCCGCCGCGCCCGCTCCGTCGGACCGACTGGAATCGCTCCGTCGGACCGACTGGAATCGCTCCGTCG
>JAJPYQ010000027.1:8047-53424 GCA_021204865.1 Prevotellaceae bacterium
GACCGACTGGAATCACTCCGACGGACCGACTGGAATCGCTCCGACGGACCGACTGGAATCACTCCGACGGACCGACTGGAATCACTCCGACGGACCGACTGGAATCGCTCCGACGGACCGACTGCGGCGACTCGCCGTGACCCTCCGCGACACCTAAACCTGGCCATCGCTTGCATTTAACGCAGGAATTCCCTAAGTTTGCAGGCGGAACACTAACTGAAACACTTATAAGCCATGAAGAAATCCCTACTTCTCCTCCTGCTGCTCCCCTTAGCAACAGGCCTCAGGGCGCAGACGCAGATAGAGACATCCGAGCTCTCCGCGCTCTACACCACCACAACCCCCACCACGATAAGCATTCACGACCCGTCGGTGGTCTACCGCGACGGCATGTTCTACATCTGGGGCTCGCACCTGGGCATTGCCTCAAGCCAGGACCTCGTCTCGTTCAACGCCATCACCGCCGGCAGCTCCACCTTCCGCAAGCTCTCCAGCCAAGGGGCGGCCTCAGGCCTTGCCTGCACCTACGCCAGCGCCTTCAACACGCAGCAGGTGACGGAGGTGAAGGGCAGGGACGGCTCGATGGTCTCAATGCCCAACTTCGACGCGGCAGCCTACTGCTGCCGCTACTCCGACGACCCCGACACGTGGCTCAGCGACGTGATGTGGGCTCCCGACATCATCTGGAACGAGCAGATGCAGAAGTGGTGCATGTACCTCAGCCTGAACGGCGACAACTGGTCGAGCATCATCATCCTGCTCACCTCCGACAGCCCCACCACGGGCTTCACCTACCAGGCACCCATAGTGATGAGCGGCTTCTACGGCATCACCGTCGACGGCATCGAAGCGCCAACGTACGCGGACACCGACATGGAGATTGCCCTCGGCGAGACGCTCACCTCGACACCCACTCGCTACACCTCTGTGTCAGACGACCCTGGCAAGTACTGGCCCAACTGCATAGACCCCTGCGTCTTCTACGACGAGGAGGGGGAGCTGTGGATGACCTACGGCAGCTGGAGCGGGGGCATCTTCATGCTGAAGCTGGACAAGGAGACGGGCCTCAGGGACTACACCTACACCTACGACAGCGACTTCGACTCGAAGAAGGCGAGCGGCACGAGCGACCCCTACTTCGGCAAGAAGATAGCGGGCGGCTACTACGTGAGCGGCGAGGGAAGCTACGTGCAGCACATAGGCAAGTACTACTACCTCTTCCTCTCCTACGGCGGCTACGACCCGAACGGGGGCTACGACATGCGTGTGTTCCGCAGCACGAGCCCTGACGGTCCGTACACCGACGCCTCAGGCAACGTGGCGACATACACCACCTGGGTGAACAACTACACGGGCACCGCCTCCTCGGCCGAGCACGGGATGCGCCTCGTGGGGGCTTACAACGAGTGGGGTGGCATTCAGGACGTGGGCGAGCGGGCGCAAGGGCATAACTCCGCCTGCGCCGACGACCAGGGGCGCACCTTCCTGGTCTATCACACCAAGTTCAACGACGGCACGACAGGGCATCAGGTGCGGGTGCACCAGCTCTTCCTCAACCAGAAAGACTGGCTGGTCTGCTCCCCCTTCATCTACCAAGGCGAGACGGAGACCGACGAGACCATAGCCTCCTCGCAGACGTGGACAATGGACGAGCTGGCGGGAGACTACGAGGTGCTTATACACCCCTTCGGGTTCGACTACGAGAACTACGAGGAGGTAGTGCCCTCGCTTGTCAACCTCTCCACAGACGGCAAGGTGTCGGGCGAGCTGACGGGCACGTGGGGCATAACCGAGGGCACGGACTATATGTGGATTAAGGTGGGCACTGTTACTTACTACGGCGTGTGGTGCGAGCAGTCCATCAACGGGGCTACCACTGACGACCTTAAGGAGACCTCCCTCAAAGCCGTCTCCTTCACCTCCGTGGCAAGCAGCGGCGTGCCTTTCTGGGGCTATAAGCTTGAGCCGCAGTACGCCATAGCCTGGAACTACGCCAACATCAACCTTAAGCAGGGACAGACCGTCTCCAGCAACGTCTCCCTGATGTTCGACACGGACAACAACACCACCCTCACCTGGACAAGCTCAGAGCCTGACATCCTCAGCGAGACAGGCAAGTACAACCCCACCGACACCCAGACGGACGTGACTATGACGGCAAGGCTCGACTGCGGCGACTACTTCTGGCAGGAGGCGTACGACGTGAAAGCGCAAGCCGCCTCAACGCCATCAGGAGACTACCTCACTGGGCTTGTGGCTTACTACGACTTCGACGAGAAGCCTACCTATAACCAGTACAACCTCGACGAGAAGGCTACCTACGGCAAGTTCTCCTCTGGCACAGAACCCTCGCTGGAGAGCGACTGGGACAGGTTCGGGCAGGTGGTACACACCGCCTACGGGGCTAACGGAAACAACAGCTTCGTGCGTATTGACAACCCCTTGAACGGGCAGGATATCGACGGCTTCACCGTCTCCCTCTGGGTTAAGCGCAACACGGAGGACACAGAGGATGCCCTCTGGGGCTTCTTCAACGCAGCTTCAGCCACGAGCAGCACCAGCCCCCTCTTCTTCCTGACGGGCAACTCGTACCTCGGCTACACCGACAGGGGAGACAACTGGTTCGACATTAACTACCCCGACGCTACCTACACGGACATCCCCGTGGGAGAGTGGGCGCTCGTCACCGTGACAGTGGGGGCTGACAACAATGTCTCGCTTTACGTCAACGGCACGAAGAAGAGCAACCACACCCTCAGCTCCTCGAGCGGCTCGACGAAGCCTAAGGACTTGCCTTACACCGAGCTTATCAACTCTGTGACGGGGCTGAGGTACTTCTACCTTGGCAACGGCTCGACGTGGGGCTCTGCCGACGCTTGCTTCGACGACCTTATGATATACAACCGCGAGCTCTCGAGGACTGACGTGAGCGCCCTTAAGATTATGGCTAACCGTGTCACTGACTTCACCGTGGGCGAGGGCGGCACTGACGTGGAGGACATCTGGGCTGCTCCCTCTCAGACGCACAGCGGCAGGTATGCCGAGGGCATCTACGACCTCTCTGGCCGCCGCATAACGAAGCCCGTCAAGGGAGGCATCTACATCCAGAACGGCAAGAAGGTAGTGTATTAGCTTAGAGCTTCCTCTTGCAGATACCCAACAGCCCGCAGCCCTCACACTTGGGGCTGCGGGCTGTGCATACGTATCGACCGTGAAGGATAAGCCAGTGGTGGGCGGTGGGGATGAGCTCGTCGGGGATGTTGCGTGTAAGCTCCCGCTCCACGGTTAGGGGAGTGGTGCAGGTCTTAGGCACAAGCCCAAGGCGGTGGCTCACTCGGAAGACGTGCGTGTCCACGGGCATCCTCGCCTTCTTGAAGATGACCGCCTGAATGACGTTGGCGGTCTTCCTTCCCACGCCCGGCAGCCGCTCGAGCTCCTCCCCCGTGGCAGGCACTTCGCCCCCGAAGTCCCTAAGCAGCATCTGCGCCATCGCCACGAGGTGCTTAGCCTTGCTGTTGGGGTAGCTCACGCTCCTGACGTACTCGTAGACGACCTCAGGCGTGCTGAGGGCAAGCGTCTCGGCGTCGGGGTAGTCGGCGAAGAGCCTTGGGGTGACGAGGTTCACCCGCTTGTCGGTGCACTGTGCGCTGAGGATAACAGCCACGAGCAGCTGGAAGGGCGAGGAGTAGTGAAGCTCCGTCTCAGCCACGGGCATAGCCTCCCCGAAGTAGGCGAGCACCCTACGGTAAAGCTCTTTCTTAGTCATCGCCTTGCAAAAGTACTGCCTTTCCCCTACCTTTGCAAAAACCAAAGCTATGAAACACTTACTCCTTACCCTCCTCCTTTGCTCCACGCTGCCCCTTATGGCACAGTTCGACGAGCACTTCACCGACCGCACCCTAAGGGTCAACTACATCTTCAGCGGGGACAACCGCCACCAGCAGATACACCTCTCGGAGCTACTGCAAAGCCCCGGCTGGTACGGGCGCAGGGTCAACCTCACCCGCCTCCAGCTCAAGGGCAACGGGCAGATAGTGATGACCGACACGCTGGGCAGGGACACGCTCTACTGCCACTCCTTCAGCAGCCTCTTCCAAGAGTGGCAGACAACGGAGGAGGCGACGAGGGTGAACAAGGCGTTCGAGAACTCCTTCCTGCTGCCCTTCCCCAAGGAGAAGTGCAAGGTTACCATCACGCTCACCGACACCCATAACAAGGTGAGCAGCCGCCTCGAGCACGTCGTCGACCCCTCGGACATCCTCATCCGACGCACGGGCGAGAGGGGCGTGACCCCTTGGCGGTACATAAGGCAGGGCGGCAGCTCGGAGGAGTGCATCGACATAGCCTTCGTCGCCGAGGGCTACCGTGAGGAGGAGATGGAGCTGTTCTACCGGGACTGCGAGCGTGCCGTCGAGGCTATCCTCTCTCACGAGCCCTTCAAGAGCGAACAGGGGAGGCTCAACTTCGTAGCCGTCGCCTGCCCCTCAGAGGAGAGCGGCGTATCAGTGCCACGAGAGGGGCTTTGGGTAAACACCGCCCTCGGCTCGCACTACGACACGTTCTACACCGCCCGCTACAACACCATCTCTGGCGTCTTCCACCTCTACGACCTCCTCTCGGGCATACCCTTCGAGCACATCATCGCCCTTGTCAACACCGAGAGGTACGGAGGCGGGGGCATCTACAACTCCTACCTCCTCGCCTCGGCGCACCACGAGACAATGGCACCCGTCACGGTGCACGAGTTCGGCCACTCCTTCGGAGGCTTGGGCGACGAGTACTTCTACGACGACCAGTTCGAGACCCAGTACCCAACCGACGCCGAGCCTTGGGAGCCGAACCTCACGACGCTCGTTGACTTCCAGAGCAAGTGGCAGGACATGCTCCCCGAGGGCACGCCCGTGCCCACGCCTGCTGACGGGGAGGACGTGTACACCCGGGTAGGCGTCTACGAGGGCGGCGGCTACCAGTCGAAGGGAGTCTATCGCCCCGCGCAGGAGTGCCGTATGAAGATCAACGAGGCTCCCGTCTTCTGCCCCGTCTGCGAGCGGGCCATCCGCCGCGTCATCCGCTACTACACCGAGGAGCAGTAGCCCCCAGCCTTCTCTTACCCTTCCCCTTCTTAGGCAACCGCCGTGGCGACTCACGGTGAGGCTCCGTTGCGACTCACCGCAAGGCTTCGTCACGCCTGTATAAGAGGCTCCGTACAACTGCTTGTTAGCACTTCAATTGACCTGCTTGTTAGCACCTCAACGGAGGTGCTTGTTAGCACCTCAATTGACCTGCTTGTTAGCACCTCAACGGAGGTGCTTGTTAGCAGGTGTATGAAGGGTGTTATAGAGAGACCACGAAGGGTGCTATACAGCGGCCACGAAGGGTAGCGTATAGCCGCCGGGGCGGTGCTTAGCTGTCAGCAGAAGATAATCTGGGTAATGACCTGCGAGCCGACCCTCTCGTTGAGGCGACGGGCGAGCAGGGTGCGCCCCATCGTGAGGTCTTGGCGCAGGGCGGGGCGCGTTATCCTGACGTAGAGGGTGGTGTTCTTGAGCCACACCCCGCTGGTGTAGCGGGCTATCGCGGGTCCCGCCACCTCGGGCCAGAGGCTCACTGCTCGGTGCTCCGCGAGAGGGGTCTCGAGGCCTTCCTGCCTAAGGTAGCGGCGTATCACGTCGCCCAAGGTCTGCGTCTGGCGCTTCTTCATAGCGAGAACTCCCCTTGGCTGACGTGGAAGAGGCGGTGCTCCTCGCCCACTCGGGAGAGGATGCGGGAGAGATGCTCCCTGTTGGTGTCGGTGAGGAATATCTGCCCGAAGCCGTCGCCCGAGACGAGCCTTACTATCTGCTCCACGCGGCTTGCGTCGAGCTTGTCGAACACGTCGTCGAGCAGCAGTATCGGGGTGGTGCGTGAGGCTGTGTGGGCGAGGAAGTCGAACTGGGCGAGCTTCAGGGCGATGAGGAACGTCTTGTTCTGCCCCTGGCTTCCCTCCCGCTTGATGGGGAAGCCCGCGAGCGTCATCTCCAGCTCGTCGCGGTGCGTGCCGTGCAGGGTGTAGCCCACTGCCCTGTCCTTCAGGCGGTCTCTGCGTATCACCTCCGCCAAGGGTCCCCTTTGGCAGTGGGAGACGTACGTGAGCCCTACCTGCTCCTTGCCCTGCGAGATGCGGGCGTAGTAGCTCTGGAAAGGCTCGAGGAGGCTGTCGATGTACTGCCTTCGGGCTTGGTAGATGAGCTCCCCTTGCTTGCCCATCGCCTCTTCCCAGAGGAAGAGCAGCTCAGGGTCGGGCTCGTCCTCCTGCCTAAGGAGGGCGTTGCGCTGCTGCAGAGCCTTGTTGTAGCTGACGAGGGCTTCGAGGTAAGGCGGGCTGCACTGCGAGATGACCAAGTCCATGAACCTCCGCCTCTCCTCGCTGCCTCCCCCGATGAGCTGGCTGTCCGTGGGGGAGACAACGACCACGGGGATGAGCCCTATGTGGTCGGCGAGACGCTTGTACGCCTTCTTGCCGCGGCTGAAGGTCTTCTTCTGCCCCGGCTTGAGCCCGCAGCACACCTCCTCCGCCGAGCCGTCCTCACGCTCGTAGTGGCCCTGAAGCGTCATGAACGGCTCCCCGTGCCTCACGACAAGGCTGTCCTGGCTCGTCGTCAGGCTCTTGCACATCGAGAGGAAGAAGACAGCGTCGAGGATGTTCGTCTTCCCCTCCCCGTTTTCCCCGATGAAGCAGTTGATGCCGGGCGAAAGCTCCAGCTCCGCCTGCGCTATGTTCTTGTAGTTGATGACGGAAAGGCTCTTGAGTGTCATAGCTAAGGGGTGGACGCGAAGGTATGCAAAAAGGGGCTTTCGGGAAAATAAAGCCCTCGATATTTCACGCCTAATGGTAATTTGGTTAACTTTGCACGTCTTTTACAACAATAAGCAATATGGCAAGGAACAACAGAAGGCGGCAGAAGGCAGCGGAGAAGGAAGCCGTGGAGCAGGAGAGCTTCTTCGAGAAGCACCTGAGGCTCATAGCTGGCATAGCGGTCGTCATCGTGCTCGTCGTGGTGGCAATAGTGCTGGCACGCATCTTCATCAACAAACGTGGCGCAAAGGCGGAGCTCGCCCTCTTCCCCTGCGAGCAGTACTTCCAGCAGGGCAACTACGAGAAGGCTCTCGAGGGAGACGGGCAGCAGTGCGACGGCTTCGTCACCGTGGCTAACCAATACTCCATGACCAAGGCGGGCAATCTCGCCAAGCTCTACGCCGGCGTGTCGTACGCCCAGCTGGGCAAGTACGACGAGGCTAAGCAGTACCTCGAGAAGTTCAGCCCGAAGAAGGACGAGATGATAAGCCCCGCGGCTCTCGGTGCGCTGGGCAACACCTACGTGCAGCTTGGCGAACAGGAGAAGGGAGCCGAGACGCTGGTGAAGGCTGCCAAGAAAGCCGACAACACCGTGCTTTCGCCCCTCTTCCTCGTGCAGGCAGGCGAGGTGTACGAGTCGCTTGGCAACGTGGACAAGGCGCTTGAGCTTTACGAACAGGTGAAGAGCAACTACCGCGCCAGTGTGCAAGGCTCTGAGATAGACAAGTACATCGAGAGGGCGAAGAGCTCCAAGTGATGGCGACATCGCTCCACAATCTTTCCGACTACGACCCGCAGAGCGTCCCCTCAGCCGAGGGGATGCGCTTCGGCATCGTGGTGAGCGAGTGGAACAGCCAGGTGACTGGGGCTTTGCTCCGTGGGGCTTACGACACGCTCGTGGCTAACGGTGTGCGGGAGCAGGACATCGCGGAGATGACCGTCCCCGGCAGCTTCGAGCTGGTCTACGGAGCTTCCCGAATGGTGCAGAGCGGCAGGTTCGACGCTGTCATCGCCCTTGGCTGCGTGATAAGGGGCGACACACCGCACTTCGACTACATCTGCCAAGGCGCGACCCAAGGCTTGGCTGCCCTCAACGAGCAGGGCAAGACCCCCGTCATCTACGGGCTGTTGACTTGCGAGACCCTCCGTCAGGCTCAGGACCGCAGCGGAGGGCAGCTCGGCAACAAGGGGGACGAGTGCGCCGTCACAGCCATCAAGATGGTGGCTTTCTCCCGCAAGATGTAATAGTTAGCAATACAGAAGCGAACCCCCTTAGCCGCTAAGCCAAGGGGGTTCTCTCGTTTATGCCCTGCTTACTTGCTCGTGCGGTCGAAGGATTCGTCTCGTGCGGTTGAGAGAAATAGACGCTGCGGCTGAGAGGAATAGACGCTGCGGCTGAGAGGAAAAGACGCTGCGGTCGTGGGGCATCGTCTCGCTATGTTTTCGCCAACACGTCGCTATGTTTTCGCCAACACGTCGCTATGTTTTCGCCAACGTTTCGTGAAGTTCCAACCAAAGCTCGTCGGCAAGATACTGGTCGCTGCGGCAGTGAAGGTCTGCAACCCCGTCCTCAATGAGCCTTGCCGTCACCGACTTGTAGTAGCTGTCAGCCGCCTCAGCCAACGAGACGCCGTGTTGACTGCTGTAGAGGTCGATAATGCGGGCAATCTTCATGTCAAGCACTATCTGCCGCACGTCTGTTGTCTTAGTCATAGCTTAATGGCTTCTTTGAATGTGAGGCAATCACGTAGCATCTGTTCAGAGCGTATGCAGTACTGAATGTTGGGATGCTCGAAAGCGAGGCGTTGCAAGGCTCTTTCTTTTGTCATAGCTCCAGAGAAGTACAGGTCTACGGTCTCGAACACATTGTCGTTGGCAACACCCCCGACAACCATATCGTAGTCTCCTGTATCCTTTCCCAAGCGGCAGTCAGTGACGAAATCAAGCCACTCTTCGTTATAGCCGCTGCAGGTCTTGACATTCCAGTCTCTCCACTCCTCGCATAGCTCGTAGATATTCAGCCAAGCTTCTTTCCTGCGGTTGGCAAAGCGTCCCGCATATCTCACCGCTTGTTCTCTCAGAGGGGTCAGATAGAAGCCTTTGCCAAAGTCAAGGTTGGTTCTGGAATGCCTTGTGTCAGGCGTGTCTATGGGCATTAATGATGTGTGGTAAAGTGTCATTCCGCAAGAACTCCCTCCTCCCTCATACAATCTTTAATGTCGTCCACGATATAAGGGCGGCTGAAAGTGTGCAGCACGTCGTAGCTCTTCACGATGTATCCGTCGAGCAGGCCAGAGCTTTTCAGGCGGTTGTAAACGTCCCCTCGGCTAATGCCAAGGTCGTTGGCAACAGCGCCAATGCAGAACGTCACAAACTCAAGCACATCCCTGTCCATGGAGAGGCTTATCTCAGCTTGTTGGCGAGGTAGTGAGAGCGCACCCGTGAGGCGAAGTATATGCCTCCCACGGCTATGACTGCCCACGCCACCCAGAAGGTGGTGAAGTATCCCATGTGCTCGATGATGACACCGCCGAGGATGTATCCGAGGCCAAGCCCGAGGTCCCAGGCGATGAGCATCGAGCTGCTTGCCGTGCCTCGCTGCGAGTGCGGGGCAAGGTTGATGAACATCATCTGGATGGCGGGGAAGAGGTGTCCGTAGCCGAAGCCCACAAGCAGCGGAGCGCCGAAATATCCGATGGCGTTGTGCATGGAGGCGAAGAGCAGATAGCCGAGCATCGATATGCACACTCCCTCAAGCCCGTTCTGCACCAGATTGCCCTTCCTCAGCGACCTTGCGCCGATGAGGCGGCTGAGCACCAGTCCTGTGCTAAGCAAGGCGAAGAACACGCCCGACCCCGTGGTTATGCCCAGCGCCTCCTTGCCGTAGATGGCGACATAGGTGAACATCACTCCGAAGGGGAAGGCGAACAGTATCATGGCTATGGTCAGCTTCCACGCCTTCACGAGGAAGAAGCGGTCCAGCGATATGTGCAGCTTCTCCTTCTTCTCCACGTTTGGCTTGATGTGGAGCGTGCAGTTTATTATCAGCCCCACGAGTGCCGTCGCCGCCGCTATGCCGAAGAGAATCATGAAGTTGCCCGTGGCGTGGTAGATGGCGAGCCCGATGGCGGGGGCGATGGCTGTGGAGAGGTTGTTCGACAGCCCGTAGTAGCCTATGCCCTCCGCTCTGCGGCTTGAGGGAAGCACGTCGATGGCGACAGTGCTGCTCGACACCGTCGTGGCTCCCATAGGCGCGCCGTGCAGCGTCCTCACCACGCCGAACATCAGTATGCTGCCCGCCAGCATGTAGCCACCGAAGAGGACGGTGAACACAGCGTAGCAGATGAGCAGCACCGTCTTTCGCTGGAAGCTGTCCACTATGAAGCCGCTGAACGGGCGTATTATCAGTGCGGTCAGGGCGTAGCCCGCCAGCACCATTCCTATCTGGTCCTTGTTAGCCCCGAAATGCTCGCTCAGGTAGAGCGGTAGAAGCGGGGAGAGTATCATGAACGCGAAGTTGAGCATATAGTTGCTGCTCCATATCTTCACGTAGTTGGCGTTCCAAAGTCTTTCCATCTATGTCTTTTAGCTGCGTTGGTTATTTTATGTTGTTCCGTATCTTGGCGAGGTACTGGCGGAAAGCCTCCTCGTCTTTCTTGTCGATGATGCCTATGAGGTCTTTCATCTCCTGCCTTATCTCTTCCACGTGCTTCTTGGTGCGGGGGTTGAAGAGTATCTCTCGGAGCAGCGTCTCGTCCTCGTTAAGCACGCCCTTGGCAATGCTCAGGTGGCGCTTGAACGTGGTGCCGGGAGCGTCTTGCCTCTTCATGACGGCGCTGAACACGAAGGTGCTGACGAAGGGGACTGACAGAGAGTAAGCCATCGCCTCGTCGTGTTCCTCGAAGGAGTATTCGTGCACGCTTACCCCGATGCGCCTGTAAAGCTGTAGGAAGAAATCCCTGCCCTCCCTGTTGCCTTCGTTGATGACGATGGCGTGCTCCCTTGACAGCTCGCCAAGGTTAGCGAACGTGGGGCCGAACATCGGGTGGGTGCTCACGTAGCGCATCCCGCACGTGTGGTAGAACTCTTGCAGGTCGGTCTTCACGCTTGCTATGTCGGAGATGATGCAGTCGGCGGGAAGGTGAGGGATAACCTCGCGGAAGACGTCGAGCGTCACCTTAAGGCTCACGGCGTTAATCACCAGTTCGGGGCGGAAGTCCTCTATCTCCTCCATCGAGGCGAAGCGGCGGGTGTGATAGAGGAAGCGCATACGCCTCTGGTCTGTCTCGTAGACCGCGCACTCGTGGTCGAAGGAAAGCACGTCGGTGAAGAACGAGCCCATCTTGCCCGCTCCGAGTATCAGTATTCTCATGCCCTTGCTATCTGTTAATCAGTTCCATCTGCTGGCGCACCGACTCCTCGTGTATCGCCTCGAATATCCTTCTCACGAACTCAGGGCTCATGCCGCACAAGGCACCGTGGGCGCAGCGTTTCTCCAGTATCTCGCTGTATCTGCCCGTCTGCACCACAGCCATATTATGCTCCTTCTTGTACATCGCTATCTCCCCTGAGATGCGCATTCGCTTGGTCAGGAGGTTCATGATGTCGTCGTCGATGTTGTCTATCTGGTTGCGCAGGCTTGCCAGTGACTCGGTCAGTTCCACGTTGTCTCGGATGACAAGTCTGTCAAGAATGAAGTCAAGCACGTCTGGCAGTACCTGCTGTTTAGCGTCGCTCCACGCCTCGTCGGGGCGGCAGTGGCTCTCCACCACCAGTCCGTCGAAGCCCATGTCCATCGACTGTTGGCAAAGTGGGGCTATCAGGTCTCTGCGCCCTCCTATGTGGCTTGGGTCGCACAGGATAGGAAGTTTCGGGAACTTGCGGTGCAGCTCGATGGGTATGTGCCACATCGGCATGTTGCGGTACAGCTTTTGGTCTATCGTGCTGAAGCCACGGTGAATGGCTCCTATGCGCTTCAGGCCCGCTCCGTTAAGGCGCATCAATGCGCCTATCCACAGCTCAAGGTCGGGGTTCACGGGGTTCTTCACCAGCACCGGTATGTCAGTTCCTTTCAGGAAGTCTGCCAGAGCCTGCACGGCAAAGGGGTTGGCTGTTGTCCTTGCGCCTACCCACAGGATGTCAACGCCAGCTTTAAGGGCAGCCTCAGCGTGTTCAGGCGTTGCCACCTCTACGCACAGCAGCATCCCCGTCTCCTCTTTCACTCTCTTGAGCCAAGGCAGAGCCTTTTCTCCGTGACCCTCGAAGCCACCCGGCTTGGTGCGAGGCTTCCACACGCCCGCCCGGAATATCTTTATGCCCTTGCTCGCCAGTTGAGTGGCTGTGCATATCACTTGTTCCTCGGTCTCAGCGCTGCAAGGGCCAGCTATCACCAGCGGTCTTTGCTTGGGTATGCCAGGCAGAGCCAGTTCTTTAATCTCCAGTTCCATATCTCTTTCTCCTTAAAACACTTTCCTTATTCTCTCCAACGCCTCGAGCATACGTCCGTCTTTGGCGCAGAGTGAGATGCGCACATAGCGGGCTCCGTTCTTGCCGAATATGAAGCCGGGAGTGATGAACACCCTTGCCTCGTGCAGCACACGCTCGGTCAGCTCCTCAGCGTCTGCGTAAGGCGCTGGTATCTTGCCCCAGAGGAAGAGACCCTGCTGCCTCTTGTCGAACGTGCATCCAAGGGCTGTCATTATCTCCTCCGCTATGCGCCTGCGTTCCCTGTACGTCTCTATGTTCGCCTGACGGTGCCATTCGTCGGAGTTCCTGTAAGCCTGTGCGGCTGCGAGCTGCATGGGGCGGAACGTGCCCGAGTCGATGTTCGACTTTACTTTAAGTATCCACTCCACGAACTCACTGTTCGTCGCGAGCATTCCCACACGCCAGCCGGGCATATTGTGGCTCTTCGACATCGAGTTGAACTCAATGCAGCAGTCCTTCGCCCCCGGCACTTGCAAGAGGCTAAGCTTCTCTGCCTCGTTGAGTATGAAGGAATAGGGGTTGTCGTTCACCACCACTATGCCATGGTCTTGGGCGAAACGCACCAGTCTCTCGTAAGTCTCACGCTTGGCTCTGCCGCCTGTGGGCATGTTCGGGTAGTTCGTCCACATCAGCTTCACTCCTTTGAGGTCCATCGCCTCCAGCTCTTGGAAGTCGGGCTGCCAGCCGCTCTCCTCCCTCAGGCTGTAGTTCACTATCCTTGCCCCAAGTATCTTGCTCAGCGAGGTGTAGGTCGGGTAGCCGGGGTCGGGCACGAGTACTCCCTCGCCTGGGTTCACGAGGGCAAGCGTCACGTGCAGTATGCCCTCCTTGCTGCCTATGAGCGGCTGTATCTCAGTCCGTGGGTCGAGCTCCACGCCGTACCAACGTTTGTAGAAGTCCGCCATAGCCTCCCTCAGCTCCGCTATGCCCACGGTGGGCTGATAGCCGTGTGCGTCCGCCTTCCTCGCCTCTCGGCAGAGTGTCTCTATCGTCTCCCCGGAGGGAGGCATGTCGGGGCTGCCAATGGCGAGCGACACGATGTCCTTGCCCTCCGCGTTCATCTGGGCTATCTCTTTGCCCTTGCGGCTGAAGTAATACTCGTTGACTGTGGCGAGCCTCCTTGCGGGCTCTATGTTATAAGGTCTGTTTCCCATCTTCGTATTCTCCTAACAGTTTAAGTTCGCTTGTCAATGGCGCTATGGCGTCGAGTGCCTGTCGGTAACGCTTGTAGTCGCTGAATGAGAGGTCAATGTAGAACATGTATTGCCACTCTTTCCCGATGATGGGCAGCGACTGTATCTTCGTGAGGTTCAGCTTGTAGAAGGAGAGCACGCTCAGTATGGCGGAGAGGCTTCCCTCCTCGTGCGGCAGGGTGAACTCCACGCTTGCCTTGTTCGCCTTGCGGATGTCTCTGTAGAGGCCCGCCCTCTCTTTGTTGGCGAGCACAAGGAAGCGTGTGAAGTTATGCTTGTTAGTCTCTATCCCTTCCTCAAGCACGCGCAGGTTGTAGGTTTTGGCGGCATCCTTGTGGCAGATGGCTGCGTGCCCGTGCAGCCAAAGCTGGCTTATGTCCCTCGCAGCCCCTGCCGTGTCTGTCACCTCCACCACCTTCAGTTCCTTGTGCCTTGAGAGGAAGCGGCGGCACTGCATCAGGGCGACGGGGTGGGAGTTCACCTCACGGAGGTCAGTCCAGTCCTCGTCGGGCAGGCACATTATGCTGTGGCTTATGCGCAGCTTGTGCTCGCCTATGACGGTGGCTCCGCTCTCACGCAGAAGCTCGTAGTTGTGGAGCAGCGAGCCTGCCAGCGTGTTCTCTATCGCCACCATCGCCAGTGCCTCGGGGTCGTCACGGAGTGTGTCGAACACCTGCTCGAATGTGTCGCAGCATAGCAGTTGCAGCCTCACAGCCTCGCCCTCAAAGTAGCGGTGGGCGGCTATGTCGTGGTAGCAGCCCTCAACGCCTTGTATCGCTATTCTCTTCGTCTCCATCTCTCTGAAGCATAAGAAAACCCGCCTCCTTAGCCTTCAGGAAGCGGGTCTCTCGTCCAACTGTCTTCTGCACTCTCTTCGTACGCCCGACGGCCCGCCTCCTCCTTAGTAGCTAAAGTAGAAGTAATGATAGAAGCCGTAGAATCGTGCGTTTTCGAGTGCCATAAATCGCCAACTTGTTGCTTTAACGACTGCAAAGTTACTAAAATAGCTCTTACTCGCAAGGGGAAGCTGCTTTTATTTGCCCGCACCCGCCCTGGAGGGTCACTACTGAGGCGTTGTGACGGGTCACTACAGACTCGCATGGAAGGGTCACTACAGGGTCGCCCCTACGGGTCACTCTCAGTCGTTGTGGTCTCTCCTAAGGGGTTTAAGGCAGAACCACAAGGGGGTCTCAGACAATCTCCTTCGCCTGCCCGAAAACCTTTTCCATGGGACGTATGGACGACCAGGTGGAGCGTACGACACGCCACTCTCCGCTTTCCTCTTTCTGATAGACCTCAACGCAGTTGTACTCCATGTCTATCAGCGTGGTCTTGGCGTATAGCTGGTAAGTGAGGACCGCCATGTCAATGCCGAACTGCACACGCGGGCAGCAGAAGTCGTAGTGGTCGGCATATAGCTTGCCGTCGAGTTCCCTAAGCGTCTGGGCGATAGTCTCGTGGTCGTCGACGCGCCTTGTGACCACGCCGTCGAAATAGCTGAAGCTCCGTGTTGACCACAGCTGGTCATACCCTGACGTGTCCCCGTTGAACCATTTGTCCAGGGCAGCCCTCTCCAGTCTTATGATGTGGCTCGCCAGCTCTCGTTCCTCGCTGGTCTTGTACCACGCACTCCAGTCGCCTGCTTCCTTTTCCATGATTGTCATTGTCTTGTGTACGCTGGTGCGAAGGTACACAATTCCCGTTGAAGAATTATAAGCATAACTTCATCAAGACCTCCTTCACCGCCGGCAATAAGACTGGATGCCGCTTCACCAATCTCCTTATGCCGTGCATATACGACGGCTAAAGATCACCTACCTCACCCCCGCATATATAGAGAGGTTGGTAGGTGTTTCCGCTTTTCCGCCCGTATCCTCCCCTCTGGGGTCAGCGGATGAAGCTGGTGGAGATCTTCGGCTCTGGCTGCGGGGTGGGCAGGTTGGCCGCCTTGATGCAGGAGAGCAGCCAAGCCATGTTCCTGCCCAGAGTGCGCATCACCTGCAAGCCCTCCTCGTCTCCCGTTGCCTCGCCTGGCGCAGCCCCGTGCACGCTGTTCCAGTACTGCGAGGAGACGACGGGCATGTTCATGATGGTGAAGTACTTGTTCAGGCGGTCGAACACGGCGCTTGCCCCTCCGCGTCGGCACACTGCCACGCAGGCGGCTGGCTTGTATTGCAGCAGATGCCCGCAGGAGGAGAACATGCGGTCGAGCAGGGCGCAGAGCGAGCCGTTAGGGCCCGCGAAGTAGGTGGGCGAGCCAATCACGATGCCGTCCGCCTCCTGGAGCTTCTCCCTTACCTTATTATATAGGTCGTCCTCGAATGCGCAGCGCAGCCGCTCGGGGTCTTTGCACTTGCCGCAAGCTATGCAGCCCTGCACCGCCTTCGCGCCTATCTGCACCATGTCTGTCTCCACGCCGCAGCCGCTGAGTGCCTTCGCCACTTCCGAGAGGGCTACGTGAGTGTTCCCGCCCTTGCGCGGGCTTCCGTTGATAAGTAATACCTTCATACCTTATATTATATGTGTTTAAGTGCCACGCTTTCAGAGGCAGACCCCGTACTCCATCTTCTCCACGTTCATCACGAAGGTGCTCTCCACGTGCGCCACGCTGTCTATCGCCCCGAGCACGTTGAAGAGGAACTCCTGGTAAGCCTTCATGTCGTTTGCCCTGACCTTGAGCAGGTAGTCGAAGTTGCCGCTCACGTTGTAGCACTCCCTCACCTGCGGGATTGCCTTTATGCGCTCGGTGAAGTCGGTGGCTATCGCCTGGTTTATGCGCCTCAGCTTCACGTTGCAGAACACGACGAAGCCCAGCCCGAGCTTGTCAGCGTCGAGCACGGCCACGTACTTCTTGATGTATCCTGCGCGCTCGAGCCTCCTGAGCCGCTCGAAGACGGGTGTGGTGGAGAGGTGGACTGCCGCCGCTATCTCCTTGATGGTGAGGCGGGCGTTCTGCTCGAGCGCGCTCAGTATGCCGAGGTCGGTCTTGTCGGGGAACTCGCTCATTTCCTTTGCTTCTTTAGTATCATAGCGAAGCCCCCGCCCGAAGCCATCTTTATGTTCAGTGTAACGCCCTTGCTTACCGTCTTCTTCTCCCTGAGGTAGTCGGTTGCCACCTTGTCGGCGTTCGCCCCGTCGGTGAGGATGTCCGCCTCGTACCATCCCTCTTCTATGAAGCTGAGGGTGAGGCTGAGGCTTCGCTCCTCCCAGTTGGTCTGCCCTGCCACGTACCATGTGTCGCCTTTCCTTCGCGCGGTGATGATGTACTCTCCAAGCTTCGCCTGCGGGATGATGGTCTCGTCTGAGGTTGTGGGGATTGAGGCTATGAAGGAGGTGTAGTCCTCGTCCTGCTCGTAAGCGGAGGGGCTGTCGGCGAGCATCGTGAAGGGGCTGTCGTGGATGATGTACATCGCAGCCTGGTGGCAGCGGGTGCCCATGGTCATCGGGTTGCGGTAGATTGGCTGGAAGTCCGCCTTCGTGGCGTTGCGCATGCCGCCTGGGGTGAAGTCGACGAAGCCGCACTGCATGCGGATGAAGGGGAAGGTGACGTCGTATTTGGGCATGTCTTGAGCGTCGTGCTCCGTCCACTTGGCTTCCTCCATCCCGAAGACGCTCTCGAAGTTGACGATGTTGGGGAAGGTGCGGTTGATGCCCGTCGGCTTGTAGATGCCGTGATAGTCGAGTATGAGGTGATACTCGGCGCACTTCTCCGCTATGCGGTAAGCCATCTCCACGGCAGTCTGGTCGTCACGGTCGAGGAAGTCCACCTTGAAGCCACTGATGCCCATCTTCGAGTACGTCTTGCAAGCGTCCTCAAGCTGGTCGTCAAGCACGTTGAACACGGTCCACAGCACTATGCCCACGCCCTTCTGCTTGGCGTAGTCCGCCAGCTGGTAGAGGTTGATGTCCTTCACCGTTGTCAGCATGTCCCCGCTCTTGGGGTCGTACCATCCCTCGTCGAGGATTATGTACTCCAGGCCGTGCTTCGAGGCGAAGTCTATGTAATACTTATAGGTCTCGGTGTTGATGCCCGCCTTGAAGGGGACGTGCTCGAGGCCCCAGTCGTTCCACCAGTCCCACGCCACCTTGCCTGGCTCTATCCACGATGTGTCGCCGATGCGGTTGGGGCTTGCGAGCAGGTAGACGAGGTTGCAGAGGGGCATCTCCTTGTCCTCGTGGCTGACTGCGATGATGCGCCAAGGCAGTGTCCTCTCTCCCTTGCACTTGGCGATGTAGTCGAAGGTGTCCGTAACATAAAGTTGCTTGCGCCAAGCGGAGTAGTCCGTCTCTTTCGGGTAATGTGCGAACAAGCCCCGCAGCGATGTTCCCTCGGCTGTCACGAACATTCCGGGATATGCCTCAAGGTCGCTCTCCATAAGGGTCAGTTTACAGTCTCCGCAATCTACCGTGACAGGCAGGAATGCGGGCAGGCTCTTCGACTGGCTCAGCGGTGTCACGCTGTAAGTGTTCTGGAACGCCATCCTGAAGGGTTGCTCCTCGTTGGTGGAGTAGGGGAGGTAGGCGGTGAAGTCGTCGGCGAAGTTGAACTCGGCAATCTCGTCGCGGACGATGTAGTCCCGCTCACGCTCGGAAAGGAACCTGTAGGCGAAGCCCTCGTCGTAGGCTCTCATCTCTATACGCAGGCTGTCGCTGAGCTGTATATTTAAGGTGTTGCAGTCAGCCTCTATGCGCTTCTGCCTGTAGAGGAAGCCAGTGGCGGTGTCGGTGCTCTTGCCTTTCTCGGCGGAAATAATCTTGGCCTGCCGCTCCTCTCCCTCTGTCGCCAGGCCCATTTTGCAGCCGTCCATCAGGAGCTTGCCGTCCACGCTGAGGCTGTAGGTCAGGCTGTCGTCCACGTCAACTCGCAGCCTGCCGTCGGGCGAGGTGAGCGTGTATGTCTTTGCCGATGCCCGACGGGTCGTTGAGGCTCGGCCGCGGCTGTCGACAGCCCTCGACCGCACGGGTCGTTGAGGCTCGGCCGCTGCGCTCGATGTGCCGCAAGACGTGGGCGTGTATGTCTTTGCCGATGCCGCGGCGGCGATGAGAGAGAGCGCGGCGAGGATAAGTGTCCGTTTCATGTCAATAAGTAAGCTTATATCTGTAGTCTTCTTGTGCTTGCGGCTCGTGTCTGCCGAAGGGTTCCCGGGGGAGCGGCTTGTATTCCGTCCGAGGGCAGGCCACCACCACGAGGTACATCCTCTCGCCTGCCTTGCGCCTTATCTTGAGCCGTGCCTTGTCGGCTGAGTTTATGCCGAGGTAGCGGGCGTTGCCCTCCTTGTCCAGTGCCACAAGCTGGTAGCGGAACGAGGCGTCGGGGTCTTCCGTGAGGCTCTCGAACGTGACTTGCCTGCCGTCGTCAGGCAGCTCTACCACGTTGAAGCCCCACGTCCCCATCGGCTCTGCCCCTACGAGCTCGCCCGCCATCCTGCGGTGGCTCTCCTTGACGCGGGGGAAGTCGAAGCTGACGAGGCGGCTGTAGCAGTCCGCCATCTCGTCGTTCATCTGGCTGAGAGAGAGGTCGTGTACTCTCATGTACGTCTGCGCCGGGTCTTCCCCCCGCCTGCCCTGGCGGAAGAGGTTGGCTATCTCCTTCCTGCCGTGCCTCATGCTCCAGTACTCAAGCACGTAGGGCGAGCGGTAGATGTTCTCCATGTCAAGGAATCTCTTGCTGAACGTGCTGCGGAAAGCCTGCCAGTGGTAGTTCTCCTCCCGTGTCCAGTCGGGGTTCACCTGCCAGAGCATCCACTGCGATGCCATCTCGAATATCCCCCCGCCTCCCCAGCACTCGCCCGCATGGTCGCTCTCTATCTGCGACTGGAAGCTGTGCCCAAGCTCGTGCGCGAGGCAGTTGAGCCTCTCGTCCTGAAGGCGGTTCGGCGCTACCCACAACGCCCCTATCTGGCCGTCGTAGTCGCCCCCGTAAGCCGTCCCCTCCAGCGAGTACTGAAGCATAACCATCATGCGGTAACGCTCCGCCTTGGAGCCTGGCAGGATGAACTCGAGGGAGTCGCGGTAGAAGTCGTAGAACGACTGAAGCCTCGTGAGCAGGTTGTCGAGGTCAACGGTCATCGGCTGCCCCTCGAGCGGTGGCGCCTGGGAGAGGTCGTCGCCAAAGCCACGCTCCCAGAAGACCACGATGTCGTCCGTCGTGGCCATTCGGCAGTAGCTCCACTGCGAGTTGGGGTCGGTGAAGTCGTTCCCCTGAAGCTTCTCGGGCTTGTAAACGAGCTTCCCCTCGGGAGCTTCGCACACAGCCTGCCCCAATGCGGAGCCAACAGTAGCAAGGCAAAGCAGCAAGGCGCAGGTTATGTTCTTCATTCCTTATAAATTACAGCCCGCGAAGTTAGGCAAACTTTTCCCATGCCGCAAGCTTAAAAGCAGGAGGATTAACACTATCTTCGCGCCAGACTGTAACCTTTAAAGCTATGAGTACACTTATAAGACTGACACTGCTCTCCATGCTTCTCGCTACCGCCATCGGGGCTGAGGCCAAGGATAATGCGAGGAAGCCGCGGAAGACCGTTGACCAGTACGAGGGATACCGCCTGGTGTGGCACGACGAGTTCGACAAGAAGGGCACACCCTCCTCCTGCTGGGACTATGAGCAGGGCTTCGTGCGCAACAAGGAGGCGCAGTGGTACCAGCCCGACAACGCCCGCGTGAAGGGAGGAGCGCTTGTCATCGAGGGCAGGCGCGAGACGGTACAGAACACCCGCTACGACTCCCTCTCCAACGACTGGAGGCGCAACCGCCCAGAGGCACATTACACCTCCTCTTGCCTCACCACGAGGAAGAGCTTCACCTTCCGCTACGGGCGTGTGGAGGTGAGGGCGAAGATACCCGCCGTCGTGGGAGCCTGGCCAGCCATTTGGCTGCTCGGCAACATGTACCCCTGGCCCGAGAACGGAGAGATTGACATCATGGAGTACTACATCCGAGACGGCGAGCCATCAATCCTCGCCAACGCCTGCTGGGCTGCCGAGAAACCCACAGAGGCAGCGTGGAACACGGGAAGGACACCGTACACCCACTTCACTGACCTCGACCCCGAGTGGGCTGAGAAATACCACCTCTGGCGAATGGACTGGGACGAGAGCTTCATCAGGATATACCTCGACGGGGAACTTCTAAACGAGATAGACCTCTCGCTCACCCGAAACAAAGGGGGCAGGCACACGGGCTTCAACCCCTTCAGCAACCAGCTCGAGGGCTTCGGCTGCTACCTGCTGCTCAACCTCGCCATGGGAAGCAGCGGCGGGGACGTGGACGACAGCCTGCTGCCCCTCAGCTACTGCGTCGACTACGTGCGGGTCTACCAGAAGGACTGATTCCCTTAAGTCCCCCTCTCTCTCGCTTGTCAACTATCAGGGCAACGGTCACCACCCCCAAACACATACCTACCAACCCCTATATATAAGGGGTTGGTAGGTATATGTTTGAGGGGTGTCTGTACCCGTATTGCCAAGATTATTTGTATGACATTATAGATAAAGAGAGTAGTATCAGTAGGCGTGTTTAGGGGCGAGTATATGTAAACACCTACCTACCTTTATATATACACGGGGGTGAGGTAGGTGGTGTTCAGAGGTGGGGAGAGGTAAGTCGTCGCATTGAAAGAAAAGGCCGTCAGAGAGGCGCGAACACAAAATTTTCTAAAAAATAAGCGAAGAAAGAGTGTATCAATCACAAATTTAGTTAATTTTGCCCCGCGAAGGGTGCAATGTGCCCTTGGAGGCGGCTTTGTGAAGATGCATGGAAGACAAATAACTCATAAATAACCTATATAGATGATATGAAAAACAGTATGCTGAAGCGAAGGATTGCCCGCCTGTCGGGGTTCTCGTGTGCATTGCTGGCTATGGGGCTGACGCTCGCGGCATGTCAGGACGACCTGCTGGTGGGGCAGCCCTCGTGGCTTGGCGAGAGCATCTATGACGAACTCGAGCAACGCGGCAATTTCACCGAGACGTTGAAGCTGATCAACGCCCAGGACGAGGACTATGCCAGCGTCTTGCAGAAGACGGGCAGCAAGACCCTCTTCGTGGCGGACGATGACGCATGGCAGGAGTTCTACAAGAACAACACCTGGGGCATCACCAGCCTCGACGACATGACCGAAGCCCAGAAGAAGCTTCTCTTCAAGGGCAACATGATCAACAGCGCATACTTGGTAGAGCTGCTCGGCAACATACCGAGCGAGAGCTCCACCAGCGACCCCATCGAGGGCAGCTGTATGCGCCGCGCGAACTCCATCGACATCATGGACAGCGTGCCTCTTGTCTACGCCAAGGACTACCCTGAGATCAACCCCGCCCGCGTGGACAACACCACAGGGGCGCAGATCGACCACTGGAGCCGCCTGAGGGGAAAGGAGTCGGCTCTCATCCTGCAGGACGACGGTGTGGCGAGCATGATACACTTCATGCCGAAGTTTATGCAGAGCAACAACATCTCGAGCGAGGACGTTGAGTTCATGACTAACGGTGACATCACATCCAACTCGGACGCTTTCATCAACGGGAAGGTAATCACGGAGAAGGACATCACCTGCCAGAACGGATACATCCAGGTGCTGGACGGTGTGGCTGTGCCTCTTGACAACATGGCGAACGTCATCTCCCAAGACCCCGACCTCTCCATCTATTCCCGCCTGCTCGACCGCTTCAGCTACCCGACCTACGACGCCACTCAGACCACTGAGTACCAGCGCCAGTATGGGGGCGAGGACAGCGTGTTCGTGAAGCGTTACTTCAACAGCCACGGCAGCCACTCGTTCACGGCATACGATGACGGCACGGTCATCTCCAACCAGCTGCCCTACGACCCGGGATGGAACCTCTACACTCTCTACAGTGCGAGTGGTACTACCTATCAATATGATGCGGCAGCGATGCTCGTGCCCACCGACGACGCCATGATAGACTATCTGCACGGCGACGGCAGCGACCTGGCAGAGCGCTATGGCGGTGACGACGCATGGGAGAACGCGCCAGACGAGGTTGTCCTGCCCCTGTTGCAGAACACTATGCTGACGAGCCTGAAGTCGGCAATACCAAGCCAGTTCGCCAGCATCAACAACACGGCCGCAGAGCCTATGGGAGTGGAGAAGGCTGACATCGACTCAGTGCTGTGGGCCTGCAATGGCGTGATTTATAAGACCAATAAGGTGTATGTGGCACCAGAGTACGTCAGCGTGTTCTACCCCTGCGTTATCCGTGCCAACGACGACCTCTACCTTACTTACACTGTCATAAGTAACGATAACAAAGTGACTGGCGGTGAAGGCTTCTACGCTTACCTTAATAATATGGGCAGCAAGTACAGCTTCATCATCCCCACCGACAACGCATTGCAGAACTACTACGACCCCGTCTCCTACAACAGGACGGACACCAAGGGCTCGAGCACAGCCGTGGCTTACCAGTTCTACATCAACGACGAGGGCTACATAGCAGCCTCAGCGCCGCTGGTTGACTGGACTAACCTCGACCAATACGGACGTGGCGAGATAACCTCAAGCCTCTATGCGACTACCCCGTCCACCAGCACAACCAGTTCGGGCGACGTGTTCAACCATTTCAAGGATATCCTGAACAGCTCCTTGGCTATTGGCGTGTTCACCCCCGGGCAGAGGTTCTACTCCAACAAGGACGGCGGCCCAGTTGTCGTGCAGTGGAACGGAAGCACGGTGACAGGCGTGGCAGGCAGCTTCCAGTATGAGCGTGGCTACTACATCCCCGTGGAGGAGACATTCGACAAGAGCGAGGAAGGTAACGGTTCCAGCTATATCGTGGACGAGGAGCCCATCATGAGCACCTTCACCAGCCCTTACGCCGCACTTAACGACAGTACCAAAGCAGACGAGTTCGGCACATTCGCCGAGCTTCTCGACGGTATGAGCATCATAGCTACCACCGACGGCTCGCATGCCACGATGGACCGCTGCATAACCAGCCTCAACAACTACAACTACACCATCTACGTGCCGACCAACGCAACCGTGCAGGCTCTGATAGACTCTCACCAGCTGCCGACGTGGGACGACGTTGACAACCTGCAGAACGCCATCGACAACCACTCGGACGCTATCGCATGGTCGGACGCTGACACGGCACAGTGGAACAAGGACGAGGCGACTCTCCAGCAGTACATCACGGATATGACCTACGTCATCAACAACTTCGTGAACTACCACATCCAGGATAACTCGGTTTACATCGACGGTGAGGAGTACAGCAACTCAGTGTTCGAGACCGCCTGCCTCGACACCGCCACCACACGTTTCGTGAAGCTCTATGTTGACTACTCCCTGGGTGGCGACATGAAGGTGACTGACAACTGCGGTAACGTGCGCACAGTCTACGCAAGCAAAGAGAACCAGGGCCTGGCAAACATACTGACCCGCCAGTACTACTTCGACGGTTCGAGCTTGTCTGGCACCTCCTGCGCCGAGATATACTCCTCGTCCTACGCTGTCATCCACCAGATCGACCAGCCGCTGTTCCCAAGCGCTGACTGGGCATTCAGTCCTGACCACTACACGGACGCATACCGAATAATAGATTACTGGGCTGCTTTGCAGGCTTCTTATCAATCTGATACTTCTGTTAAACATAAGGGCAAATGAAAACACTAAGATATACCTTATTTATTATGTTTGCGCTCTTGGCTAATGCGGTCAGCGCGCAAATCACACGCGTCAGCGGTACTATCTCCGATGAGTTCGGCGAGCTGCCAGGCGTGCAGGTGAAAGAGGTGGACTCCAGTAACCGTACAGTCAACGCCGCCGTGACGGATGGCAACGGTAACTTCACCATGAACCTGAAAGACTCCAAGCGCAACAAGCTCGTCATCACTTGCGTGGGAATGAAGACAGAGACCATCTCCCCAATCACCAAGCAGGTGTACAAGATCACTATGTCAGCAGACGTGAAGGAGATGAAGGAGGTGAACGTCACAGCCAAGAAGGTGACCAAGACCAGCGGTCTGGCAATTCCCGAGCGTGAGGTCAGCTTCTCATCGCAGGGCATCGACGCGAAGGAGTTCGAGGGACTGGGTATCACATCAGTGGACGAAGCCCTTCAGGGACGTATCGCAGGTCTGGACATTGTGGCGAACTCTGGTAACCTCGGTTCTGGCTCGCAGATGCGCTTGCGTGGTGCTTCCACTGTGTCTACCCTTACCACCAACGAGCCTCTTATAGTTGTGAATGGTGACATCGCAACTGATGTCGACCAGACGGACTTCGATGTCGCGACGGCTACCGAGGAGAAATTCGCAGAGTTGCTGAAGGTGAACACCGAGGATATACAGAGCATCCGCGTGCTGAAGGATGCGTCTGCGACGGCAATCTGGGGTACACGAGGTGCGAATGGTGTCATCGAGATCACCACAAAGCGTGGTTCTCGTGGTCCGGCGAGGGTTTCCTATTCTGGCAAACTTACTGCCACCTATCAGCCCTCAGGCATCAAGCTTCTCAATGGCGACCAGTACACAATGATGTTGAAGGAAGCTTACTTTAATCCTCGCCTGAGTGACGATGACGGCAATATTCCAGAGTTGAACTACGACTATTCTGGCTTCTCGGAGGCTTATATGTACGACAACAACACCGACTGGGTCGACCTTGTCACCCAAACAGGTCTGCGCCAGAACCACTACATCAGCGTCACTGGCGGTGACGAGAAGACACTCTTCCGCGTGAGCGGCGGTTACGACCACGAGACAGGTACTATCATCAAGCAGGTGATGGACCGTTTCTCCACCCGCATGGCGTTGGACTACTACGTGAACGACAGGATAAAGATCGTTTCCGACTTCTCCCTGACCTACACCGACAACGACCGCAACTACGACGATCTGCTCGCAAACGCATACACGAAGATGCCTAACCTCTCCCCATACTACGAGTATGAGAACGGTGTGCAGAGCGATGACTACTACTATATGCTGCAAAGTGCGGCTGGCGGGACAACAAAGCTGGACGACCAGGTGGCAATGCCTAATGTTGTGGCGAGCGCAAGACTTGCGAAGTACAGCCAGCGCACTTACAACCTCGCCCCGAAGCTTGAGTTGGAGTACAAACTCCTCGGCTTGGACGACACACAGCACCAGTTGACTTACAACGGCGTGGTTTACATCAACGTCAGCAACGAGTATGACGACAAGGACTACCCACGTGAGCTGAGCACCGCAAACTACCTCGACACTCACACCTCTTACAGCTACAGTGCCAAGAGCCTCTCTTTCACGACCCGTCACTCTCTGAACTACATACCGAAGTTCAAGAACGAGGACAACTTTATGACCCTTCTGGGACGTTTCGAGCTGACCAGCGGCAGCAACAGCAGCCAAAGCACGACTGCCTATCGTCTGCCTTCTGGTGTCTCCAGCCCCTCTGCAGGCGGCTTGATAAGCGGTATGTCCTCAGGCTACGGGCAGTGGCGCAGTATGATGTACCTCTTCAGTGGTCACTACTCGTGGAAGAGCAAGTACTCCATCGACGGCACACTGCGTATGGACGGCACCACAAAGTTCGGTCCCGACAAGCGTTGGGTGGCTTCTCCAGCCGTTTCCGCACGTTGGAATATTGTAGACGAGAACTTTATGGAGAAGGCAAGGGATAAGGCTAAGCTGTCGATGCTCTCCATCCGTCCGGGTTGGGGTCGTGTGGGTAACCAGCCTACCGATGACTACCTGTATATGAATAAGTACACGACAGGCTCCACTTACAACAATACCATCTCGATGAACGCGAGCGGACTGAAGCTGACAAATCTCGGCCCGGAGTATGTTACCTCATATAACCTCGGTTTCGACATCGGCTTCCTCGACGACCGCCTCACAATGACCCTCGACCTCTACTCACGTATCACCACCAATATGCTTATGGCAGACGCTGGCATACCAAGCAGCACGGGTTACTCCTCTCTCGCTGTGAAGAACGTGGGCAACATGAAGAACAACGGTTGGGAGTTCAACATCAACGGTAACCGCATCGTGAAGAAAGGCAAGTTCTCGCTCGACTTCTACGTGAACTTCGCCAACAACCGCAACGTCATCACGAAGATGGACGCCAACATCCTTGAGGGCTTGAACACCGACTTCGCCCGCGAGAATGCCACAGCCCTGCAGCGTGTGCAGATAGACAACCCGTTCGGAAGTATCTATGGTTTCCGTTACAACGGTGTTTACCAGTACAACTACAGCACAGCAAAGCAACTGGCCAAGACGGACGAGGGCAAGGTGACCCTCCAGAACAACATAGACAACGGCATAACCTATCCTATCGCCCTCAACTCAAGCGGGCAGGTGATCTACAACGAGAACGGAGAGCCCATCCAGATGGTCTTCTGCTATGAGGATGGCGACTACCTGGGCAAGTTCGACGGCGGTGACGCAATCTATGAGGATGTGAATAACGATGGTCAGATAAACGAGCTTGATATTGTATACCTCGGCAACTCACTGCCAAAGCTGACTGGTGGTTTCGGCTTCACGCTGAACTACGGACACTGGCGTTTGAGCACCCAGTTCAACTATCGTCTCGACTATGACATCTACAATCTGGCACGCCTCAATATGGAGAGCATGAACAGCAACAACAACCAGAGCCAGGCAGTCAACTACCGCTGGCGTAAAGAGGGTGACGTGACCACCATTCCGCGCGCCTTGAGCAGCTACTATGCCACGAACTACAACACTCTGGTGAGCGACCGCTTCATTGAGGACGGCTCCTTCCTGCGCCTCAACTACTTGCAGCTGAGCTACGCCTTCGACAGCAAGCTGATAAAGAAGTGGCACATGAACACCCTGAAGCTCTACGTGAGCGCGAACAACCTGTTCTGCCTGACGAAGTACACGGGCGTTGACCCTGAGATAAGCTACGGCAGCTACGGCATCTCCACAGACAGCTCGCAGACCCCGCGCAGCCGCTCGTGGACATTCGGCTTGAACATTGAATTCTAATGATAAGGAGATTTCGGATATGAAAAAATATTTCAGCAAAGCAATATCATTGGTTCTCCTGGGGCTCGTCTGTCTCGGCTACACCAGCTGCGGCGACTTCCTCGAAATCGAGCCTAAGACCTTCGTCTCTGAGGACAACTTCTGGAACGAGAAAACGGATATTGACCAGATGGTTGCCGGAACCTACGTCAAGATGCAGTCTGACGCATTCATCCAGCGTTGCATCATGTGGGGCGAGACCAGAAGCGACAACATCGGAGAGGGACTGAACGCCTCCGACCAGACAAGCATCTACCGCACCCTGAAGGAGAATCTCCTTTCCACCAACAGCTACACCACGTGGGTTGACTTCTACTCAGTCATCAACCAGTGCAACACCATCATCGAGATGGCGCCTGTGGTAAGTGAGAAAGACCCTGTCTACACCGAGTCCGACGTGCTCGCCACCCAGGCAGAGATGAAGGCATTGAGGGCTATATGCTACTTCTACCTTGTGAGGGCGTTCAAGGATGTCCCGTACTACACGAACGCCATACAGAGCGAGGACGAGGTTGAGCCGATAGCTCCCTCCGACGGAGACAGCATAGTGAAGTGCCTGATCGTCGACCTTGAGGAATGCGCTTCCAACGCCCTTAAGGCTTATCCGAAGGATTCTGGCAACAACTACAACAGCTCGAAGAACCGTATCACGCAAAACGCCATCTACTCCATACTCACCGACCTCTGCCTTTGGGACGGACAGTATCAGAAAGCTGTGGACTATGCGCAGAAGGTGATCGACGCCAAGTACGACGAGTATGAGGAGGACTATGGCAGCAGTGCCGGCGTGGCTGGCTCAAGCGGCTCCATCGCTTTGTTCCAGAGCAGTGCTGATAGCTACAACCCGACTGCTTTCCCCTTGTATCCCTGCTATAGCGGTGACACTTACGGGAACGACTTCAACCAGACGTTTGGAGGAGACCAGAACGGTTTTGAAAGCATCTTCGAGCTCTCCTTCCTCTACGACGGAACAAGTTCTGTATATCTGCAGAACACTGCTTGCGCCACACTCTACGGAAACAACTACCAGTCGGGCGGCAACAATGGTCAGGGTTACTTGGCTTGCGACGACCAAATGGTGCAGGAGCTGTACAACAGCACTTCGGGCTCCACATTCGACCACCAGTATGACGTAAGGTTCTACGAGAGCATCTATCCCACCACCGACGAGTACTCGGAGGGTTATCCCGCAAAGTATGTCTATCAGGACATATCCATAGAGCGTCAAAGCGGAGCCAACCTACCCTTCAAGGCAACTTACAATGCAGGCATCTACGCTAACCGCAACTTCATCTTCTACAGGCTCACGGACGTGATGCTGATGCAGGCTCAGGCTTTGATAGAACTTGGCACAGACGACAGCCAATACGACGACAACGGCATACTCATCAGCTCAAGCCTGAGCGACGAGTTGAGGCGCGCCTTCTACATCATCTATGCTGTCAACCGTCGAAGCATCATGGTGACCAACACCACCAACACCACATCATACGACCTCTCCCTGACCAACTACAACAACAAATCACTTCTGGAGGATCTGGTCATGAAGGAGCGCAAGCGTGAGCTGATGTTTGAGTGCAAACGCTGGTTCGACCTCCTGCGCATCTGCCACCGTGACGGCACCACCGACATGGTTCGCAGCAACGTGAGCGCCAAAAGCTCTTCGGGCGGCTCAGCCACCTTGTTCACTAACTATGAGTCTCTGTTCTGGCCATACAACAAGGACGAGGTGAAGAACAACTCCCTGCTCAGCCAGAAGCCATACTATGGCGATGACGACGACGAAAGCAGTTTCTCAAGCACAAAATGATAAAATACGGACTATAAGTTATGAAATCAAAGAATAGATATTTTCTGTATCTCGCCGTTGTGCTGAGTTGTCTGTCAGGGATCTGCGCCATCTCTTGCAGTGACGATATCCCTGCTGACAAGTACTACACATTCACTGGCGAAATGTTGAGCGACTATCTGAAGGAGCGCCCGCAGTTCACGGAGTTCGTCAAGATAATAAACCGCTCACAATATAGCGTGCGTGGCGTGAACCTGATGGATCTGATCTCCACCTACGGACAGTTCACCTGCTTCGCCCCCGACAACGATGCCGTTAAGAGCTACCTTAAGGAAAACGGATACTCAAGTGTTGAGGACATACCTTACGACATCTGCGACACCATTGCCCGCACCCATCTGGTAAACGGCAGGGCTTTCGGAACAGAGGATCTCATAGGTCTTACCTCTTTGAGCAGCGTGAACATGAACGACCGTTATATCCAGCTTCAGGAGGCTTACGCTTACGTGGAGAACGGTGACACCATCTACACCGCCGACTCGCTGGAGATGGTGGGGAAGGACGACATCCACACCACCTATCGTCTCAACAGGAGCGGCTTCATGTACTTCGACCAGTGCAACGACTCAGTGGAGAACGGTATGGTGCATACGGTCAACGCCGTGATAGCCTCCTCCAATCAGTCTGTATCCGACCTTATCGACGAGAACCCTCTGATTTCTCTCTTCAGTCAGGCTATGCAGATCACAGGCATCGCAGAGTATATACAAGGGCATATTAAGGACTCCAGCTGGGACCCCGATCTCTACGAGGACAAGAGCGTCTACTCTGGTGCGCAGTGGGACTACTGCCACATCCCCGAGTCGAAGAACTTCGGCTTCACAGTCTTTGCCTGCCCCGACTCAGTGCTCTGGGAGAAATACCGGATCAAAGACTTGCAGTCGTTTTACGACTACGCAAGGAGCATATATGGCGGTGACGAATTGGATGTTAACGACGAGGCTAACGCTGAGGCGCTGCAAGACTGGCGCTCTCCTCTAAGGCGTCTTATCGGCTACAACATCCTCAAGCAGTCCGGCTCCTACGACAACCTCACTTCCATCACGACCATCGAGACAACTTCCATCAACCCGACGGAGTGGTACGCCACTTTGGACTCTCTGACTACCATCAAGATTGAGCGTCTGACTGTCACGAAGTATATAGCCAACGGAGAGACACGTAACGAGCTTTATCTGAATCGTGGAGACAAGAGCCGCGGCTGCGAGACTGCCGGCATACACGTGTCGAGCGAAGTGGGTGGCGAATATGAGAACAACGGAGCAAACGGCTGGTACTTCATCACCGACGGTCTTGCCGATTATGGAGAGACGACGAAGCAGGACATCTTCAATACCCGAATGAGGATGGATCTCTACTATATGTTCCCGGAGCTGATGTCGAACAACGTACGTGACGGCAGGACAGCCAATTACATCGCCCAGTCGAACAACCCCGACAAGAACGTTGCTTCCCCCAACTACTGGTTCCCCAACGGCTACCTCGACAACGTGAAGGTGAACGACGATGGCATCTTCCTCTTCCAGAGCCAGCACAACACGTATTGGAGCTATGAGGGAGACGAGTTCAACCTTGCATCGGACGTGAACTCCTACGATATCACGTTCAACCTGCCGAGTGTTCCTTCTGGCACTTACCAGATACGTCTCGGTTTCGCCCCGATGTCCACCCGTGGAATATGTCAGTTCTATCTCGACGGGGAGCCCCAGGGCATACCTTTCGATATGCGTGACACCAACTTCACCGACCGCACGGGCTGGTTCGCCCTTTCGACAGCTGTTTCATCTGGCTCTTACACCAGCGACGAGGTGGAGTCCATGAAGAAGAACATGCATAACCTTGGCTGGTATCACGGGCCGATGGGTGTGTCTATCTACCAAGCTGAGGGCATTCAGGATGGCACCAATGCTTCCCGCACGAAGTTCTGCGACATAGAGCACACCATGCGATACGTGCTTTGCACAGCCAACCTCGACGAGAACGTGCAGCACACCGTGCGCATCAAGAGCATCTGGGCTGTGGGCACTGCACTTGTGATGATTGACTATCTGGAGCTTGTGCCGAAGAGCGTGTATGGTGTTGAGGGTGAAGGCAAGGCAGAGGATGATTATTAATCGGTAACTTATTCATTAACGAAACATGAAATCAAAGATATTTTCTCTTATGACGGCGGCGGCTGTGCTGCTCGCATCGTCAATTCTTTGGTCGGCATGCACGGACACCTGGGATGACCACTATGGCACTTCGGACGGAAGTGACGCGAATAATCCGAGTCTTCTGGCTAACATAGCCGCAGATCCTGAGCTGTCTAACTTCTATAGGCTCGTGCAGGCCATCGGCGTGACCGACCAGCTTGCATCTCCGCAGGAACTCACCGTGTGGGCTCCCGTAGGCCTAACAAGTGCGCAGGTGGACAGTGTCATAGCCGTCTACGAGACTGAGCAAGCGTCTGGTAAGGCAGACGAGGACAACAAGGCAATGACGCAGTTCTACGAAAACCACGTGGCTCTGTACCGCCGTCAGGTTTCTTCGCTCACCAACGACACTGTGGCGATGCTCAACGGCAAGTATATGAATCTCTTGGGCACCAGCAGCACGTCTGGCACGCTGGAGGGCAACGCCTTCTCTGGTGAGGTGGACTGCTACAATGGCATCCTCTATAAGGCTGACAACATTCAGACGTTCTTCCCCAACATCAGAGAGTACATTGAGTTGCAGTCTAATCTGGACAGCGTCGCCAACTTCTTTGCCTACTATGATGAGTATGAGCTCGATGAGAACTCTTCAGTCGCTGGCGGCGTGGTAGACGGCAAGACTGTATATCTGGACTCCGTAACCAATCTGAAGAACGACTTCCTGACTAAGTACGGCTACATTCAGAGGGAGGACAGCTCTTACTACTTCATTGCTCCGACCAACGATGTATGGAATACTGAATATGCCAAGTACTATCCTTACTACACTTACACGAACAACGTGGAGAACTCCGACTCGCTGTCGGATGTGCAGACCAAGACGGATATTCTTTGCGGCAGATTCTTCAATATGAGCAAAGCGTCGAAGTACAACTACAATCCGACCGACTCCCTGTGCAACACGCAATATAATGTGTCGCAGTCGCACAATCCACGCCAGAATGTCTACTACAAGCCTGAGACTGGCATTCTTTCGGGGTTGGAGAAGGTTGAGTGCTCGAACGGTTATGTCTACGTTGACGGCAAGGGAGTGATAGACCCCACCTCCACATTCTTCGGCAGAAGTGACATCGAGGCTACTTCCGCAAGGTTCTATGAGATACCTGAGAACAGTGCTGGCGAGGAGACGATGATAGTGTCACAAGGGACATACGTTGCCCAGAACACCAGCGGACCAGCTACTCCGCAAGAGCCAGAAGACGGTGAGGACGTTGAAGAAGAGGAGGAAGACACCGATAACAGTGCCAGCACTGGAGCTGACGACAACTCCAAGACCTTCAACTACATCACAGTCCTGGCGAAGGTGTCCACTCAGCACACGCAGATGACCTATAAGATCTACAACAACTTGGCGAACTGCTACTACAACATCTACCTTGTGACTGTGCCTGACTACCAGACAAATTTGCCGCTCTGGTTCACGATGGCGCAGTGTGTGCAGAACGCCAACGGAACGTTCCCATCCTCTTACACTTACTTCAATAATCCCAATCCCGTCACTGAAGGAAGTGTGGAGAACTCTGAGACCATCCTCTCGCAGAGCAACAATCAACGTTGTTACGTGGCAAGCGCAGAGAAAGTGGACACCATCCTTATTCAGGCAGCTGTCAAGTACTCTTATGCTGGCGTGGGTCTCGACGACGAGGTTGTCCGCCTGCAGGTCAGCTCCTTTGGTCCTGCAAGCGCATCCTCACGTGAGAAGATCTACACCCGCACGCTGCGCTTGAACGAGATCATTATGGTTCCGTTCGAGACTGAGGAGGAAGCCCTTGCCGCTGCTGAGGATATAGACGCATTCAACGATGATTTACTGGAAGCAAACAAGGAAAACTAATCAACTATGAAAAACTTAAGTATATATTGCCTTTCTATCTTGATGGCTTCTCCTTTATGTTTGTATGCGCAGACAGAGGATACTGAGTATGAGGAGGAGGACACCGTAGCGGTAGCCGTAGTCCACAAGACTCAGAAGCAAGAAAAGACGCGCACAATCCGCGGTTGCGTCATCGCACAGAAGGATAAGCAGCCTCTTGCTGGTGTGCTGGTTCAGTCAATCGCAGGTGAGGGGTATTCAACCCTTTCCGAAGAGGACGGAACGTTTGAGATGCAGGTGCCTACCTACAGCAGTGCTGTAACCGTCACCATCCCTGGCTTCAACATGATACGCGTCGGTTTGAACCGCTCTGGTGAGCTTGGCACAATCTATATGCAAAGCGAGGCTTCACGTGCCCTTTATGGTGCAGATGACAATATCAATAATGTGGTTGCCACTGACGACATGGAGTTCACCTCCGCCCGCAATGTCACCACGGAGGTTGGAAGCCAGCTGGGAGCGACCGTATACACTCGCGCCCGCAGCGGTGCCATCGCCCAGGGTAACTATATGAGCATTGGCGGTGTCAACTCCCTTCAGAGCAACACCCAGCCGCTCATCGTTCTCGATGGTGTGATACTCGACCAGCAGTACAGCCGCACGATGCTTCATAGCGGCTACTACAACGATATGCTCACAAACATCAATCCCGCTGACGTGAAGAGCGTGGAGGTGTTGACCAACGGAACGGCTCTTTATGGTGCGAAGGGTGCGAATGGTGTCATCCTCATCAACACCAAGCGTAACACCTCGCAGGCAACCAGAATTGAGGCGAGCGTGAATATGGGTGTTGAGCTGGTGCCGAAGATGTATGATATGATGTCGGGAAGCCAGTACAAGACATACGCTTCCGCCCTGATGCAGAGCACAGGGACAACCGCCACGAGCTTTAAGTTCTTGAATGCTGATCCGACTTACTACTGGTACAACAAGTACAACAACAACACCAATTGGGCTGACCACGTTTATTCGGAGGCGTTGCTTCAGAACTATTCCTTGAGTGTTCAAGGTGGTGGTGATGTGGCAGGTTATATGTTGTCTGTGGGCTACACGAAGGACAACAGCGTGCTGGATGAGAACAACTTCAACAGGCTGAACATCCGTTTCAACACCGATATCCAGATAACCAAGAACCTTTCTATGCGCTTCGATGCCGCTTACACCAACCAGACACGCAAGCTGCTCGACACTGGCGCACCTGAGAGCTACGACAACAAGTCGATAACAAGCACCACTTTCCTGGCGATGGCAAAGAGCCCGATGCTTAGCCCCTACAGCTTCGCAAACGGTGTCATCAACAAGAATCACTTGGATATTGACGACGAGGACTATCTCGACGAGATAAGCTCCTTGAGCAGTGCCAATTACCGTCTCGCCAATCCTATGGCGATTAGTGAATACGGAACGGCTGAGAACAAGAACTACTTCGACAACAGCTACGTCAATATCGCAGTCACCCCGAAGTATCAGATCAACAAGCACTTGTTCGTGAGCGAGATGTTCAGCTATTCGAGCATCAATACTAACGAGAAGTACTACGTTCCCCTCAACGGCGTGCCAAGCTACTACGTCTCTGAGCTGCAAGGCACGATGGAGAATGAGATAGGCAGCCAGTATGGTAAGCAGAACTCTGTGAACAGTGACACTAAGATTGACTGGCGCAACAGCTACAAGGGGCATAACATCCACTTGCAGGGCGGTTTCCGCTTCATCAACGAGAGCTATTCTCTGAATACTCAGCACGGCTACAACACTGGTAACGATAAGACCCCGTTCATTGACAACGCAGACAACAAGACATCTTCTGGTTCAAGCGAAAGCTGGGCAACGATGACGTGGTACGGTCAGGCTGAGTACAACTGGGCTAACCGCTACTATCTGGAGGGTGACCTCGCAGTTGAGACCAACTCCCAGTTCGGACGTGAGGCTAAGGGAGGCTTCAAGTGCGCTGGAGTCGTATGGGGCGTGTTCCCGAGCATTCAGGCAGGCTGGGTAGCCAGCAACGAGAAGTTCTTCAATGTCCCTGGTGTTGACTACCTGAAGTTCACGGCAGGCTACGGTGTGAGCGGTAACGACAATCTGGTGTATGACGCAAGCCGCACCTATCTGGCAAGCTCTCTCCTGCTGAACAAGATCTCTGGCATATCCATCAGCAACATAGGCAACACGGAGCTTCAGTGGGAGACCACCAAGAGGTTCAACGCTGGCTTCGAGCTGAATGCCGTGCATAACCGCATCGGTCTCCGGTTTAACTACTTCCACTCTTGGACTGACAACCTGCTGACCCTTCAGGAGCTTGGCTTTGTCAGTGGTCTGGACTACAACTGGAGCAATGGCGGCTCGCTGAAGAACCAGGGCTTTGATGTTTCCGCCTCCGCTTTGCTGGTTTCGCATAAGGACTGGAACTGGACAGTCGGCGCAAGCTTAGGTCACTACGTCAACGAGCTTACTGCCCTGCCGGACAACAAGACCTATATGGACACCGAGATATACGGTGCAACCATTCGCAGCCAGATAGGCAGGAGCGTCAACTCCTTCTATGGCTACAAGACCGAAGGCGTTTATGCTTCCAGCGAGGAGGCTGCTAATGCAGGTCTATACATCGTGGACGAGACTGGTGCGAAGACATACTTCGGCGCTGGCGACGTGAAGTTTGTGGACCTCAATGGTGACGGCAAGATTGACGAGAGCGACCGCACCTTCATCGGTGACGCTAACCCCGACATCTATGGCAACATCTTCACTTCCGTCAACTGGAAGAACCTCACACTCGATGTCTGCTTCAACTACTCGCTGGGCGGAGACGTGTTCAACTATATGCGGCAGCAGCTGGAGAGCGGCTCACGCTTTATGAACCAGACAACGGCTATGCTCAACCGCTGGACCACTGAGGGTCAGGTAACAGATATCCCGAAAGCCACCTACAACGACCCGATGGGCAACAGCCGCTTCAGCGACCGTTGGATAGAGGACGGCAGTTATCTGCGCCTGAAGACCGTCACCCTGAGCTACAAGCTGCCAATCAGCAACACCTACATCCAGGGGCTCACGGTATGGGCTCAGTGCAACAATCTGTTCACGGTTACTAAGTATCTTGGCACAGACCCAGAATTCTCCTTGAGCAACAGCCCCTTGTATCAGGGCATCGACGCTGGTCTGCTTTCCCAGGGGCGTAGTTTCCATATTGGTGTGAAGATCAACCTTTAATATCCAAGCAACTATGAAACTTAAAACATACATTTATTCCATCGCTTTGGCGGGCGCATTGTTCAGCCTCGCCACCTCTTGTGATGATATGCTTGACAAGGGTAACGACTACGTGATCTATGCTGAAGACCACACTATCGTCAACCCCTCCGACACGGTCACCACCGTGGCAGGCATACTTAATAAGCTTCAGGCGATAGCCGTTCGGACTAATCTGTTCGGCGAAGTGCGTGGTGATTTGGTAAAGGTGAACAGTAACGCCACTTCCGACTTGAAGGACCTTGCGGACTTCGAGATAGATGACGACAATGCGTACAACGTGCCTCGCGACTACTACGCAGTGATTAACAACTGCAACTACTACCTGTCTAAGGCAGACTCGACAGCGGGCAACGCTAACCGTGGCGAGAAGTACTTCGTCAACGAGATAGCTCAGGTTCACAGCATCCGCGCTTGGACTTACCTGCAGCTGGTGAAGGCATACGGCAGTGTGCCTTTGGTTACCGACCCGATACTGACTAAACTGCAGAGCGAGGCAAGCTACCCGATGACGGACATCGCAGGCATTTGCGACTACTTCATCAACGACTTGCAGTCTTACTATGCCACGGAGTACCCCGACTGGGAGACAATCGGCGGTGACATCGACCCGAAGCTGTGCTACTTCCCGACGCAGATAGTTATGGGCGACCTGTACCTCTGGCGGGCTGTGGTCACTGGCAGCGCTGAGGATGCCAAGTCGGCAGCCAAGTGCTACTACGACTACATCGTGTGGGACTTGAGCGGCAAGGATGAGACGGTGACCACGAACGAGCACTGGTACTGGAACCTGTCAAACACCACTGGCGGCTCGTCGATGCTGAGGAATGTCTCTCAGACTGTCCCCTCTTCGTCCACTTGGGGCGACCAGTCTTGCACGGACATCACCAAGATACCGATGGACTCGGCTGCCGCTGACGGTTACTACAACGAGCTGCGCAACCTCTATAACACGACGTACGTGACTGACGTCTCGCAGGCAAGCATCTCCCCCTCGCAGTATCTCATCGACCTGAGCGCGGCGCAGAAGTACGTGGCTTACGACGCTAACAACGACACCACGGTCATCACCGCCGACCGCCTCTCAGAGCAGCTGGTGGAGAACTACTCCGAGGGCGACCTGCGCTTCCAGAAGGACTACACATCGTTGACAGCCCGCTATGGCAACAGCATCGAGGAGACCGACGTGCAGATAATCAACAAGCACAACTCGCAGCACATCAGCATCTACAACGTGGCGCAGCTGTACCTCAAGCTGGCCGAGGCTCTCAACTACGCCGGCTACCCGAGGTTCGCCAAGCAGATACTGACGATGGGGCTGAGCGACAACGTCATCGCGGCTGAGGTGTCGCCCTACTATCCCACGAAGCAGGACAGCGACTTCATCAGCTACTTCGCCTTCAACCCCAACACGTTCCAGCCCTATGCCACGAGCTACACGCAGAAGACGAACGACTACGGGGTAGTCATCTCCACCACGCCTGTGGCCCGCTCCGAGTACGAGTCGAACTCCAACATGTGGGGCGTGCACAGCAGGGGCTGCGGGCTTGCCTTCCTCGACACTGACTACGGCACAGCGCTGGCGCCCGACAGCACCGACTACCCGTACGCCCTCGAGGCGGCTATCCCGGAGAAGCCCGAGACTGTGAAGCAGCCTTCCACGTCCGAGGCTATGGACTACGACACCTGGGCAGCGACGAAGAACCGCCCGACAGAGGCGGCCTACGCCACTTACCTTGAGGACTTCGCCGACAGCGTGGCCAACTGGAACCAGTATCAGGCAGCCATCGAGCAGTATGACGCCGCCGTGGAGACCTTTATGGAGGCGTACAACACGTGGTACTACAACGCCTACTCCTCCACCGCCTTCATCGCCAAGGAGCAGAAGGAGATGGACGAGCTGATACTGACCGAGCAGGCGCTCGAGCTGGCGTACCAGGGCTGCCGCTACTACGACCTGATGCGCCGTGCCTATTGGTGGAACGACCCCTCGTACCTCACCGGCATGCAGGACAAGGAGGGCGCAAGCAAGCTCGCCACCCGCAGCAACTGGTTCCTGAGGTGGGACGGGCAGATCGGCCTGTATGACGGCACCGAGGAGGACGCCGCTCAGTAGAGGCTGACAACGGTTGCGCGTCGACCGTTCCTGAAACAGACAAAGCATTCCGTAGCCGGGGGTGGAGCATTAGCGACACTCCCGGCTAACTTTTTGTGCTCAACTCGTTCGTCGAAGGCTTTGGAACTGGTCCGACGGACCTCTTCCAACTGGTCCGACGGACCTTTTCCAACTGGTCCGACGGACCTCTTCCAACTTGTCCGACGAAGGTCCTTCGGCGCGTTCGGCTAAAAAACCCCGTGCCTCTCGCTTGTTACGGGTATTTTTCCTAATTTTGCGCATTAATCGAGAACGGCTACGTAAAAATGGCAGGTAAATTCACCGAGCGTGCGGACTTAAGCCTAAGTCAAGTGAACAAGGATATGCTTCGGCAGTGGACGGCTGAGGACTTGTTCCGCCGCAGCGTCGGCGAGCGCGCAGGCAGCCCGTCGTTCATCTTCTACGAGGGTCCTCCCTCGGCCAACGGCCACCCCGGCATACACCACGTCCTGGCCCGCACCATCAAGGACATCTTCTGCCGCTTCCGCACGATGCGGGGCTTCCGAGTGGAGCGCAAGGCAGGCTGGGACACGCACGGGCTGCCCGTTGAGCTTGGCGTTGAGAAGGAGCTGGGCATAACGAAGGAGGACATCGGGAGGAGCATCAGCATAGAGGACTACAACCGCCGCTGCCGCCTGAACGTGATGAAGTACACAGGCGAGTGGGAGGAGCTGAGCAGCAAGATGGGCTACTGGGTGGACATGGAGCACCCGTACATCACCTACGACAACAAGTACATCGAGACCCTCTGGTGGCTCTTGAAGCGCCTCTACGCCAAGGGGCTGCTCTACAAGGGCTACACCATCCAGCCCTACAGCCCAGCGGCGGGCACGGGCTTGAGCAGCCACGAGCTTAACCAGCCGGGCTGCTATAGGGACGTGAAGGACACCTCGGTGACCGCCCAGTTCCGCATCCTCGACCCGAAGCCCGAGATGACGGCGCACGGCAAGCCCGTCTTCCTCGCCTGGACCACCACCCCATGGACGCTGCCCTCGAACACCGCCCTCTGCGTAGGGGCGAAGTACACGTACGTGGCTGTGCAAACCTCCAACCCGTACACGGGCGAGCCTCTTACGGCAGTGCTTGCCGAAGACCGCCTGCCTGCCTACTTCAAGGCAGAGGAAGAGTACACGGTGGTGGGACGGTACAAGGGCTCGGACCTCGTCGGGATGCATTACGCCCAGCTGATGCCTTGGGTAAAGCCCACCGAACTGGTGGACGGCGAGCCGCAGGACAGAAGCGCAGAGGCGTTCCGAGTGATAGCGGGCGACTACGTCACCACCGACGACGGCACAGGCATCGTGCACATAGCCCCCACGTTCGGCGCTGACGACGCAAGGGTGGCAAAGGAGGCTGGAGTGCCCTCCCTCTTCATCGTTGACAAGGCTGGCGACACACGCCCGATGGTGGACTTCACTGGCAAGTACTTCCTCCCCAAGGACATGGACGCTGACTTCTACGCTCGCTTCGTGGACAAGGAAGCGTACGCCCGCCACGCTGGGGCTTTCGTCAAGAACGCCTACGACCCGCAGTACTCCGCCCTCGATGAGAAGGCTCTGGCTAAGACCCCCGACCTTAACGTGGCCATCGCAATGGAGATGAAGCAGGAGGGCAGCGCCTTCAGGATAGAGAAGTTCACGCACAGCTACCCCCACTGCTGGCGCACCGACAAGCCCGTGCTCTACTACCCGCTCGACAGTTGGTTCATACGCAGCACGGCGGCGAAGGAGCGTATGATGGAGCTTAACGGCACGATACGCTGGAAGCCCGAGTCGACAGGCACGGGGCGCTTCGGCAAGTGGCTGGAGAACCTGAACGACTGGAACCTCTCCCGCTCCCGCTACTGGGGCACGCCGCTGCCCATCTGGCGCAACAAGGACACACGGGAGGAGCTCTGCATAGGCAGCCTCGAGGAGCTGTACGGCGAGATAGAGAAGGCGGTGGCGGCTGGCGTGATGCCCCGTAACCCGCTCAAGGAGAGCGGCTTCGTCCCGGGCGATATGAGACAGGAGAACTACGACCGTATAGACCTCCACCGCCCCTACGTGGACGAGATACTGCTCGTGGGCAAGAGCGGTGCGGTGCTGAGGCGTGAGCCTGACCTTGTTGACGTGTGGTTCGACAGCGGCTCGATGCCTTACGCCCAGATACACTATCCCTTCGAGAACAAGCAAGCGTTCGACAGCGGCAAGGTCTTCCCCGCCGACTTCATAGCCGAGGGCGTCGACCAGACACGCGGCTGGTTCTTCACCCTTCACGCCATCGCCACGATGGTCTTCGACACGGTCTCCTTCAAGGCGGTCATCTCCAACGGCTTGGTGCTCGACAAGAACGGGATGAAGATGTCGAAGCGACTGGGCAACGCCGTCGACCCCTTCAGCACGATAGAGCAGTACGGCTCGGACGCTGTGCGCTGGTACATGATAACGAACTCCGCCCCGTGGGACAACCTTAAGTTCGACCTCGAGGGCGTGAAGGAGGTCAGCCGCTCGTTCTTCGGCAAGCTGTTCCAGACCTACTCTTTCCTCGCTATGTACGCCAACGTGGATGGTTGGCACTTCGGGGAGGCGGCTGTGCCTGTGGAGCGGCGACCAGAGATGGACCGATGGGTCATCTCGGAGCTGAACTCCCTCGTCAAGGAAGTCACGGCTTGCTACGAGGCGTACGAGCCAACACGGGCAGGGCGGCTCATCCAGGCGTTCGTCATCAACAACGTCTCTAACTGGTTCGTCCGCCTCTCGAAGAAGCGCTTCTGGGGCAGCAAGATGAGCGAGGACAAATGCTCTGCCTATCAGACCCTTTACACCTGCCTTGAGACCGTTGCACGCCTGATGGCACCCATCGCCCCGTTCTATGCCGACCGCCTCTGGCGAGACCTCACCGCAGCCACCTCTAAGGGCGAGGCGCTGAGTGTGCATCTTGCCGCCTTCCCAGTGGCAGACGAGAGCCTTATAGACAAAGAGCAGGAGAGCCGTATGGACTTGGCACAGCAGGTGACATCCATGGTGCTCTCGCTGCGCAAGAAGGAGCAGATAGCCGTGAAGCAGCCCCTTCTGCGCATCGCCATCCCCTCGGCAGACCCACAGCTCAGGGAGCGTATTGAGGCAATGAAGCGCCTAATCTTAGACGAAGTAAACGTTAAGGAGTTGCAGTTCGTAAGCGGCGACGGCATCGTCGCCAAGAAGGTGAAGTGCAACTTCCGAACTATGGGCAAGAAGTTCGGCAAGCAGATGAAGAGCGTCAACGCCGCTGTGCTTGCCATGACGCAAGAGCAGATTGCCCGGCTGGAGGCAGACGAGCACCTGCCCCTCACTCTCGACGACGGCACCCAGGTGCTGGTAGACTTGGAAGACATTGAGGTCTTCAGCGAAGACCTGCCCGGCTGGAGCGTCGCCAACGACGGCACCCTGACCGTGGCTCTCGACCTCACACTCACCGAGGAGCTGCGCATCGAGGGCGTGGCTCGTGAGCTGGTGCGCAGCATACAGCAGCTGCGCAAGGACAGCGGCTTCGAGATAACCGACCGCATCCGTGTCACTCTACCCTGCACAAGGGACAACGAGGCGTGCCTGCGTTCTATGCGAAGCTACATCGCCACGCAGGTGCTCGCCAACGAGATTACAGTTGAAGGAGAGCAATTAAAAGTCGAAAAAGATGGCTGAGAAGACACGTTATAACGATGAGGAGCTTGAGGAGTTCCGCCAGATAATACTGGAGAAGCTTGCGGTGGCGAAGAGCGATTATAACAAGCTGCTGGAGGAGCTGTCCAACAGCAGCGGCAACGGTGTGGAGGACACGTCCCCCTCGCTTCAGGCGCTGGAGGAGGGCAGCGAGGCTCAGGCTAAGACCCAGCTCTTGCAGATGGCGGAGCGCACCCACAAGTTCATCAAGGGGCTGGAGGGGGCTCTCGTGCGCATCCACAACAAGACCTACGGTATCTGCCGTGAGACGGGCAAGCTGATACCCAAGGAGAGGCTGCGCGCTGTGCCTCACGCCACGCTCTGCATCGAGGCGAAGCAGGACAAGCATCGCCATTAGTTCTATGACCAAGAGGGGGAGGCAAGTCTTTGCCCTTAGCTTAATCACCGTCTGCCTTGTCGCTGCCGACCAGGCGATTAAGATAATGGTGAAGACAAGCATGTACCTCTACCAGCGCATACACGTCACCGACTGGTTCTACCTCCTCTTCACCGAGAACAACGGCATGGCGTTCGGCTTGGAGGTGGTGAACAAGTACGTGCTCACAGCCTTCCGCCTTATCCTTATCCCCGTCATCATCTACTACATCCGCCGCGCCATCCGCCAAGGGGCAACGTGGGGCACAGTGGTGTGCATGGCTCTCGTGCTGGCGGGGGCGATTGGCAACATCCTCGACTGCGTGTTCTACGGTCTTATCTTCAACAACCCCTCGCCCCCCTTCGTGGCGGACTTCGTGCCTTTCGGTCACGGCTACAGCTCCCTGCTCCTTGGGCGGGTGGTGGATATGTTCTACTTCCCCCTCGTGGAGTGGGACTGGCCCTCGTGGCTGGGGGGCGGGCACTTCGTCTTCTTCAGCCCCGTGTTCAACCTTGCCGACGCCTCCATCTCCTGCGGCATCATAGCGATACTGCTGTTCTATCGCAACCGTATCTTCCGATGAGGCGTGGCTTCTGTCTCTCCCTGATAGTGTTCCTTGCCGCAGCCTGCACCGTGGGCGTGCCTCACTGGGTCATCCCTCAGGGCAAGATGGAGCGCATCCTCTACGACTACCACCTTGCCCAAGGCATGGCGGAGGCTACAGGGGGCAGCGACCCCTCTACCGACCGCTCCGTGCTCGTCTCCCAGGTCTTCGCCAAGTACGGCATAACTGAGGAGGACTTCGACAGCTCGATGGTGTGGTACTCCGCCCACAGCGAGCGGCTCGTGGAGATGTACCAGCACATCGACGACCGCATTCAGCGTGAGGCTGCCTCGCTTGGCGTTGACGCTGCCGACGATGTCTACGCCCACCTCACCTCCTACGGCGACACAGCCCTCATCTGGACTACCACCAACGTCTGCCTACGCAACACCGCCACGGGCAACCTTGAGACCTACACCATCCACGCCGACTCCACCTTTATGCCGGGCGACACGTACGCCCTCCGCTTCAAGAGCCGCTTCGTCACCGAGGACGGCAGGCAGGAGGGCTACGCACTGCTCATCGCCCGCTACGAGGGAGACACCCTCGTCTCTGTGACAAGCCGCATGGGTGGGGACTTCGAGACGAACATAGAGATAGCGCAGTCAGCCCTCACCGACACCGCCAGGCTCACGTCGCTTCAGGTGGTGTTCTACTTCCCCTACGACGAGACGAACCGCTCGCAGTTCCGCCTCTGGATGGCACGCCAGCCTATGCTCATACGCTTCCGCCACACGGCGGAGGAGCTTGCCCCAGAGGACGAGACGGAGGAGGCGGACACCACCCGCGACGCTCAGGGCGACACGCTCCAAGGCGAGCAGCCCAGCGGCGAGCGCCTCTCCCCGAGGCAGATGAGGGACAGCCACGAGGGCGAGCGCACCATCAACGTGACGAAGCAGCGCCGGGTGGTGCTGCCCCCTCAGCGCAACCGCAACCAGAGAAGGAGATGAAGCGCCGCGCCTATAACCGCCTCCTCTTGCCCGACGGCACAGAGCACCTGAACGTCATCGTCACCTTCAGCGACGAGGGCAGCCCCCTCTCGTGGCAACCCCTCCGAGGGGAAGAGCCCTTCGTGGAGTGGGCGGGAGGCAGCTATACATTATGATATGGAAGAGAGAACGCAGCACGAGATAGACGAGATTAGCCTAACGAAGGCGAAGCAGCTGTTCGCCTCGGGCGACATCTTCAAGATGGAGGTGGGCACGACGAAGGGCCTTTGCCAGATACACCGCTACATCTTCGACGGGCTCTACAGCTTCGCGGGCACAGTGAGGAGCGACAACATAGCCAAGGGAGGCTTCCGCTTCGCTAACGCCATGTTCCTCGACGCCATCCTGCCCGTCATCGACCGTATGCCCGAGGGCAGCTACGAGCAGGTCATAGCCAAGTACGTGGAGATGAACGTGGCGCACCCATTCCTCGAGGGCAACGGCAGGGCGACGCGTATATGGCTCGACATGATGCTAAGGGAGAGACTCGGCCTGGTGGTGGACTGGAGGCAGGTGGACAAGACGCTCTACCTCCAGGCGATGGAGCGCAGCCCCGTCAACGACCTTGAGCTTCGCTTCCTCCTCAAGCCAGCCCTCAGCGACCGCGTCGACGACCGGGACGTCGTCTTCAAGGGCATAGAGCAGTCGTACTTCTACGAAGGCTACTCCGCGCCCGGCTCCCCAAACTGACGAACGCAGACAGTATAAGCCCCGAAGGACATCCCTTCGGGGCTTTCTTTTGTTGTCCTTAGCCATGACTCATCGCAGAGGCCCCAGTGGGGTCACCGAAGTGTTCTCAGTGAAGCCTTCTAAGTGTTCTCAGTGAAGCCACTTAAGTGTTCTCAGTGAAGCCACTTAAGTGTTCTCAGTGAAGCCACTTAAGTGTTC
>JAJPYQ010000027.1:53524-65208 GCA_021204865.1 Prevotellaceae bacterium
TCAGTGAAGTCACTTAAGTGTTCTCAGTGAAGTCACTAAGGTGGACTCGTCGAGTGCACTTGGGTTGACTCGTCGAAGTCACTACGAAGCCTAAGGGTGAGATGTGGTAAAAGGCACAATAAAAGAGGAGAGGCGACTGCCCCTCCTCTTTGGTGATGGCTGTAAGCCGGGCTCAGCGAGCCTGCTTCTTGCCGCCTTGTATGAAGATGCCCTTCTCGGGAGCTTTTGTGAGGCGTATGCCCTGAAGGTTGTATACCGCCTCTGCGGGTGCTGCCTCGGAGCAGGGGGCATCGATGCCGTCCGCCAAGGGGTTCTCCGCTACGCCAAGCACGTAGGACTGGGCGAGCGGTGCGGAGGTAGTTCCCCTGAGGGAGATGTAGCCCGTGCCGTGCTCCACGGTGGCGCCGTCCGTCAGGTAGAAGCCCGGCCCGCGGTCGCCGCAGGCGAAGACGTAGTAGCCTTGTGTGCCGCTTTGGGCGGGCAGTGTGGTGTCGCAGTACGAGCCGCTTACGATGGAGTTGCTCATCGTGTAGGCCGTGAGCGACGAGGGCGTGAAGGTGACCTCAGCGGTCGGGGAGTTGTACAGGATGCCAGAGTTGGCGGCTATCACGGTGCCTGCCTTGAGCTTGGTGGTCGAGAGCGTGTCCACGCCGTTGGTGGTCTTCCGCCCCGTCACCAGCCAAGCGTTGATGCCCTCGGGGATGGTCAGGGGGTAGGTGGTGTAGAGGCAGTCCCAGTACTTGCCCAAGCCCTCCACGCCGGTGTCGAACTCCTGGCACTGGCGGACGATCTTCTTCGACTCCCTGAGGTTGTAGTCCAGGTGCGGCGGCTGGTTGTAGCAGACGTTCTGCGCTATGACTTGCGCACGGTAGCCGGGGTCGTCCATCAGGTGCGGCACGGTGTAGTCGCTCTCGTAGCTGGTGGCGTTGATGATGAGCGAGTAGTCGTCGCCGTCATGCGTCCACGTCACTATCTCCTCCCTCCAGTCGCCCAGCAGGTCTCCCATCACGCAGGGGTTGTACTTCGTGTCGTTGTTGAGCGTGCCTATGGTGTAGTTAGTGCCGTTCACCTGAATGCGGTCGAAGCTGTTGTCGGTGGGGTTGTATCGCTCCAGCACCGACTTGTCGTAGTGGCAGTCGGAGAGCAGCCCGTCCCAGTAGATGCGGTTGTTGAGCGAGCCTCCGCCTCCGTGTGAGACGTTGTCATTGATGACGTTGCCCTCCCAGTCGTAGAGGTTCGTCATCTCCGAGCTAAGCTGGAAGTAGGCTCCCTCGCTTTCGGGGTTGAAGTGCGCCGCTATGGCTCTGCCAGTGTCGGTGCTTGCCGTGGGGTGCCAGAGGATGGTGCCGGTGGCGGCATCCCGCAGGTCAGCGCCGTAGGGGCTTTCCTCGTGCGCCTGATACACCTCCAGCCCCTCGTTGTCGGGGTCGAAGTCTCCCACGTGCAGTGCGTCGCCATGCCCCAGCCCTGTGCGGTAGAGCAGCGAGCCGTCGTCGTCGAGGGCTGCCGCGCCATAGACTATCTCCTGCTTGCCGTCACCGTCGCAGTCAGCCACGGCAATCCAGTGCGCTCCCTCGCCCCAAAGGCCTTCGTTCTTCGTGGTGTTGCGGCTCACCCAGCGCTCCTTGAGCGTCGTGCCGTCCCAGTCGTAAGCCCCCACGAACGCCCCTTTGTAGTAGCCACGGGCGAAGATGGGCGAGGGGTTCTTGTCCTCCCCGTCGAGCCAGGCTATGGCGGCGAGGTAGCGCTCCGAGCGGTTCTGGTCGCTGTCTCCCCAGTAAGCCTCGCCGTCGGCGTAGGTGGTGTGGTAGGGTATGGTGGCAAGCTCCGCCCCCGTCATGCCGTCGAACACGGTGATGTACTCAGGGCCCTCCACCTGCTTGCCGTTCTCGTTCTTCCAGTTAGCCGTAGGGTCGTCTCCGTCCATAATCACGTAGTTGCCCTGCCCGTCGATAGTGCCGGGGGCGGTCTTCACCATGAACTCCCCGTAGCCGTCGCCGTCGAAGTCCCAGGCGATGAACTGCACCGTGTGCGCCGAGGCGAAGAAGTTCTGACCCATATCTATGCGCCACAGCTGCGTGCCGTCGAGCTTGTAGCAGTCGAAGAAGATGTCCGAGGTGGTGCCGCTGCTGGCTGCGTCCTTGGCGTTGGAGGGATACCACTTGAGTATTATCTCGTACCCCCCGTCCCCGTCCATATCGCAGTAGGAAGCGTCGTTAGGGGTGTAGGTAGCCCCGTTGCCAGTCGGGTCGGTGGGAGCCCCTGCGGTGAGGGGCAGGTAGTAGGTCTGGTTGCTCCACGTCTCGCAGCTGTCCTGCTCGATGACCTCGCCCTCGGTGTCCACCACCTCAAGGCGGTAGAGCATTGAGGCAGAGCGCCCTGTGTCGAGGAAGTTAGTCTTGCCCGTTATGTAGTCTCCGCTGTTCAGTGCCGTCTCGCTGCCCGATGAGGTGCGGCGGTAGAGCAGGAACTTAAGGTTGCGGTCGTCCGCCTGCCTTGCCCTCCACGAGACGAGGTTGCCGCTGTCCGTGTGCACAGCCATCAGCCCCCGCTTGAGGGGAGTTGCCTCCCCCTTCTCAGGCAGGACTGAGACGCTGAAGGAGACGCTGAACGTCAGCACCGCAGTCTCGCCATTCGTTATGGTCACCGTGAGTGTGCGGCTCTCGTAGCTGACGGAGGCGGTGTAGCCCTGCGAGGCGTACTCTTCGTTTAGCTGCACGCTGAAGTCTGTTGGCTCGGCACTGAGCTTGGTGCTGTAGTGCAGCGACTGTCCGTTCTCGAGGTCAGCCACGTAGGGCAGGAGGTCAATCGTCTCTGCGTCGCCCTGCCCCACCTTGCCGGTGAACTGTAGGCTGCTGAGCAGCGACCCCGCCGATGGTATCTCGGTGTCCATCTCGCCCTCGATAGTGATGTTGCGGAAGCCCATGTCCTTGTTGTTGCCCCCGTCCACGTTCATCACGTAGATGGTGACGGTGAAGGCGTTGCCTCCCTCAACGTTGAAGCCGCTCACGCTCAGCTCGATGTGGCTGTAGCCCGTGCTGTTGCCCTCCTGTATCTTGTTGCGCAGGGGGTCGGCAGTGCCGAGGGTGGAGGTGGTGGTGCCGTCGCTCACGTCCACCTGCACCGTGCCTCCGTCGGTGCCGACCTTGCAAGCGTCGAACGCCACGGTGAGGGGCAGGAACTTGTGTCCGCTCTGTGGCGTGACGGTGAATGTGAGGGTATGCCCCTCGGTCGGGGAGGTCACCTTTGCGGTGGGTATCACGGTGACGAAGTAGGGATTGTAGCTTACCGCCGTGTAGCCGTTGTCTGTGTCCGCCCCGCTGCCCGTGAGGGTCTGCTTCAGGGAGAGGTTAGAGCCAAGGGTGAAGGAGGCAGAGAGCAGGTCTTCTGTGACGGAGCAAGCCTCCACGTTGTCGATGTCGCTGAACTCCCACACGGCTCTCACCGTCTGAGCCTCTGTCGCAAGCGAGATGCCTGCAGCCATAATTGCTGTGATAAGATACGTTCTCATGGTTAAGTATGATGTTTAAGTGGTTAGTCTCTCAAGTATGTCCTTGGTCATCGAGGGGAGGTCGAAGCGTGGCTGCCAGCCCCACTCCTCTCGGGCTGGGCTGTCGTCGAGGCTGTTAGGCCAACTGTCCGCTATCCGTTGCTTCACCTCGTCTATTTTGTACTCCATCTCGAACCCTGGGCGCTCCTGCCTGATGGCTTGGTAGATGCCCTCGGGGTCGAAGGACATTGCAGTGACGTTGAAGCTGTTGCGGTGGCGCAACTTGGAGGGGTCTGCCTCCATCAAGGAGACGCAGGCACTGAGAGCGTCGGGCATATACATCATGTCCAAGTACGTGCCTGCCTTCAGGGGGCAGCAGAACCTCTCGCCCCGTGCCGCACAGTGGAAGATGTCCACGGCATAGTCCGTCGTGCCGCCTCCAGGGGGAGTGACGTAGCTTATAAGCCCTGGGAAGCGCACGCTCCTTGTGTCGACCCCGTACTTTAGGTGGTAGTAGTCCGACAGCAGCTCGCCCGTCACCTTAGAGATGCCGTAGATGGTCGTTGGGCGTTGGATGGTGTCCTGCGGGGTCTTGTCCTTGGGAGTGCTTGGACCGAACGCCCCTATGCTTGAGGGCGTGAACACTGCGCAACCGTTCTCTCTCGCCACATCCAGCACGCTGAGCAGACCATCAACACCTATGTGCCACGCCAGCCTCGGCTTCCTCTCCGCCACCACGCTGAGCAGGGCGGCAAGGTTGAAGATGGTGTCCGCCTTGTAGGTCCGCACCACTTGGGCAAGCTCCTCAGCGTCCGTCACGTCAACCAATGCCTGTGGACCCTCCGCAAGCTCCCCCCTTGGCTCAGCCCCACGTATGTAGCCTGCCACCACATTGTCCCTGTCATACAGCCTCCTTAGCAGTAGCGTCAGCTCAGAGCCAATCTGACCTGTAGAGCCTATCACCAGTATCCTCTTCATGATGCAAGTTTGGTTTAACGGCTTCAAAGTTAGCACTTATTGCTTATATTTGCACCCAGATTAACCACTTAACTAACTAATTCCTTATGTACAACTCACTCAAGACTTACCTTCAGGGCGAGCTTGCCGCCATCCGTGAGGCTGGGCTCTACAAGGAGGAGCGCCTCATCCAGTGCCCTCAGCAGGCTGCCATCGAGGTGGCGGGCAAGGAGGTGCTTAACTTCTGCGCCAACAACTACCTTGGTCTCTCAGACGACCCACGCCTCATCTCGGCAGCGAAGCGTATGATGGACGAGAGGGGCTACGGCATGTCGAGCGTGCGCTTCATCTGCGGCACGCAGGACATACACAAGCGGCTCGAGCAAGCCATCTCACGCTTCTTCAAGACGGAGGACACCATCCTCTACGCCTCGTGCTTCGATGCCAACGGCGGTCTCTTCGAGCCGCTGTTCTCGCAGGAGGACGCAATCATCTCAGACGCTCTCAACCACGCCTCCATCATCGACGGGGTCAGGCTCTCCAAGGCTAAGCGCTACCGCTACCGCAACGCAGACATGCAAGACCTTGAGCTTCAGCTTAAGGAGGCACAGGCGCAACGGCATCGCATAATAGCCACCGACGGGGTGTTCTCGATGGACGGCAACGTAGCCCCGATGGCGGAGATATGCAGGCTTGCGGAGCAGTACAATGCGCTCGTGATGGTGGACGAGAGCCACAGCGCAGGCGTTGTCGGGGCGACAGGCAGGGGCGTGCAGGAGCTGTACCAGTGCTACGGACACGTTGACATCGTGACGGGCACGCTTGGCAAGTCGTTCGGGGGAGCCGTCGGGGGCTTCACCACTGGCAGGAAGGAGATCATCGAGATGCTGCGCCAGCGCAGCCGCCCCTACCTCTTCTCCAACAGCGTGCCGCCTATGGTCGTCGGGGCAGCGCTGGAGACCTTCCGCATCCTCGAGGAGAGCGACGAGCTGCACACACGCCTGATGCAGAACGTCAGAGAGTTCAGGGGGCTGATGGAGGCGCTGGGCTTCGACATCAAGCCCTCCCAGAGCGCCATCCTCGCCGTTATGCTCTACGACGCGCCGCTCTCCCAGCGCTTCGCCGCCCAGCTGCAAGAGGAGGGAATATACGTCACGGGCTTCTACTATCCCGTCGTCCCTCAGGGGCAGGCGCGCATACGAGTGCAGCTCTCCGCCGCCCACAGCCCCGAGCACCTGCGGCGCTGCGCCGAGGCCTTCGCCAAGGTGGGCAGGGAGCTTGGGGTGATCAAGTAAGGCTTCGTCAAGCCCCTTATACACCCTTTAGGCATCTCCACGGGTGGATCTCTTTTCTCATCCACTCGTGGAGGTGTTTGAAGTGTATTATACAGGGACCATGAAGGGTGTTATACAGGGACCATGAAGGGTGTTATAGAGGGACCAGACAACCCCTCGCAATGGGTTCAAGGCAACCCCTCGCAATGGGTTCAGTCGAACCCTTCGCAATGGGTTGTCCGAAGGGTATAATACCAGCGCGACGGAACCTCCTATATAGGTGTGACGCTGCCCCTGCGCTCAAGACAAAGAAGGGTGCGTTTGGCGGCAAGTCCGCCCCCATAGCCAGTGAGCGAGCCGTCGCTGCCTGTCACCCTGTGGCAGGGTATGAGGATGGAGAGGGCGTTCGCCCCGCAGGCGCTTGCCGCGGCTCTCGTGGCGAGGGGGCTGCCCACACGTGCTGCGAGCCGGGCGTAGGAGAGGGTCTCGCCGTAAGGTATCGTGAGCAGCGCCCGCCACACCCTCCGCCGGAAGTCTGTGCCAACGGTGAGCAGCGGCACGCTGAAGGCTCTGCGCCGCAGGGCGAAGTACTCGTCGAGCTGCCTGCGAGCCAAGTCTATGACCTCCGAAGTCCCCTCCACCGCCTCAGCCTTAAGCAGCCTCGTGAGCCGCCGCTCGACAAGGCTGTGGTGAGGCAGCGCAGCCCAGGAGCATAGGCAGAGCCTCCCGCCGTAAGAGCCGAGCCACAGCTCCCCGCACGGGAAACTATGGCTCTGCACTGTAAGGGTTGGCTTAAGCGGCACGTCAGCTTACTGGTTTCAAAGTTAAGTGTTAAGTCGGCACAAAGGTAGTGATATAATTGAGTAGTATTTTGCATTCCTCGTTCTTTTGGCTAACTTCGCGCCGGTTTGGCATTGAAGGGCAGAGAAGCGATGGATTCATTCTTCAAGACACACAAGTATCTACTGGAGCAGCTGGGCGAGCCGTTGAGGCGGGGCTTGATGGACGAGGCGGACTGGCAGCAGCCGCTCATAGGCATAGAGGGCAGCCGAGGGGTGGGGAAGACCACCTTGCTGCTTATGCTTGCCAAGGAGCTTTGCGGCGTGCAGGGAGGGGAGTGCCTTTACCTGAACCTTAACAGCTTCTACTTCCAGACGCACCGTTTGAGCGAGGTTGCCCAGGAGCTGTGGCAGAGGGGAGTGAGGCGGCTCTTGCTCGACCAGCTGCACAAGCTCCCCCGCTGGGCTGAGGAGCTGAGGGCGATACACGAGACGCTCTCAGGGATGAAGGTGGTGTTCGCCGCCAGCAGTGTGATGAGCGTGGCGGACGAGTACGAGAGCCTGAGGGACATAGTGCGGACGTACCAGTTGAGGGGCTTGTCGCTGAGGGAGTATATAAACGTCAAGGCTGGTCTCGACTTGCGAAGGAGGACACTGGAGGAGGTGATGCGCGACTACGGGGCTATCAGCATGCAGGTGGCTCGCAGGTGCGACGCAGGCCTGTTGCTTGACGACTACCTGCAGCGGGGCTACTACCCCTTCTTCCTCGAGCGCTCGAGGTATTCGGGCTACCTCCTGAAGCTGATGAATATGATGATAGAGGTGGACATAATGATGGTGAAGCAGATAGAGGTGAAGTATATGGGCAGGATAAAGGCTTTGCTTTATCATCTGGCTACGCTGGGGGACAACGTGCCCAACGTGAGCCGCCTCTCCAAGGAAATAGGCACAAGCCGCGCCACGGTGATGAACTACATCCGCTACCTCGCAAGCGCCCGTCTCGTTGACGTGATGTACAAGACTGATAAGGGTGCAAGCGGTAGCTTGCTTCAAAAAGCCCCGGTGGGGCTTCGGAGGGATAGCCGGGGGTTGCAACCCACGGAATCGCGCAAGCCCGTAAGAATAGCTATGCACAACCCGAACCTGCTGCACGCCATCCTGCCGCACAGGGTGGAGAGGAGGGCGATGCTGGAGTGCTTCTTCCTCTCGGCGTTGAGACCCGGGCACGAGGTGTCGGTGGGCGAGAGAGGGTGCGACTATGTGGTGGACGGAAGGTGGCGCTTCCGCATTGTGGAGAGAGCACCGCAGAGGAAGCAGAGGGGCGTGTGCTACCTGACGGACAGCGCCGCCTCCCCCAGAGACGGGCTGGTTCCCCTTTGGGTGCTTGGGCTATTATATTAGGAACGGACATACCTTAAATAAAGCTTTATTATGGATACGAAACGTAGATTTGTGACTTGGGACGGCAACACCTGCGCTGCGCACGTGGCGTATATGTTCAGCGAGGTGGCTGCCATCTACCCCATCACCCCCTCGTCGCCCATGGCTGAGCACGTGGACGAGTGGGCGGCTCAGGGGCGTAAGAACCTCTTCGGAGACACCGTGACGGTGCAGGAGATGCAGAGCGAGGCTGGAGCGGCGGGAGCTGTGCACGGCTCGCTTCAGGCAGGTGCGCTGACCAGTACGTTCACCGCCAGTCAAGGTCTCTTGCTTATGATACCTAATATGTATAAGATAGCGGGCGAGCTGCTTCCCTCCGTGTTCCACGTTAGTGCAAGGACAGTGGCAACGCACTCCCTGTGCATCTTCGGCGACCACAGCGACGTGATGGCTTGCCGTCAGACGGGCTTCGCAATGCTGGCGGAGGGCAGTGTGCAGGAGGTGATGGACCTCAGCGCTGTAGCCCACCTCGCCTCGATTGAGGCACGTGTGCCTTTCATCAACTTCTTCGACGGCTTCCGCACCTCGCACGAGTACCAGAAGGTGGAGTTGATGGAGGAGGACATGCTTCGTGACCTGCTGCCAGTGAAGGAGCTTCAAGAGTTCCGCCACAGAGCTCTCACCCCCGAGCACCCGCAAGCGAAGGGAATGGCTGAGAACCCCGAGACGTTCTTCGCTCACAGGGAGAGCGCCAACCGCTACTACGACGCTGTGCCTGCCATCGTGGAGAAGTATATGCAGGCTATTAGCCAGCGCACGGGCAGGCGGTACGACCTCTTCTCCTACTACGGGGCTGAGGACGCTGACAAGGTGGTGATACTCATCGGCAGCGCAAGCGAGGCTACGAGGGAGGCGATAGACTACGCCAACCAGAACGGCAAGAAGTACGGTCTCGTGAGCGTTCACCTCTACCGCCCCTTCAGCGTGGAGCATCTGCTGCGGGCAGTGCCTCAGACGTGCAAGCGCATAGCCGTGCTCGACCGCACCAAAGAGCCGGGCAGCAACGGAGAGCCTCTGCTGCTCGACGTGAAGGATGCCTTCTACGGACGGGAGAACGCCCCGCTTATCGTTGGCGGCAGGTACGGGCTTGGCTCGGCCGATGTCACCCCGACGATGATGCTTGGCGTGTTCGAGAACCTTGAGCTGCCCGAGCCTAAGAACCACTTCACCGTGGGCATCGTGGACGACCTGACGTTCACCTCGCTGCCCCACAAGGAGGAGATGGCGCTGGGAGGCAAGGGCATCTTCGAGGCTAAGTTCTTCGGGCTTGGTGCTGACGGCACGGTGGGAGCGAACAAGAACTCGGTCAAGATCATAGGCGACAACACCGACAAGTACTGTCAGGCGTACTTCTCGTACGACTCCAAGAAGTCGGGCGGCTTCACCTGCTCGCACCTTCGCTTCGGCGACACGCCCATACGCAGCACCTACCAGATAAAGACCCCCAACTTCGTGGCTTGCCACGTGCAGGCTTACCTGAGGATGTACGACGTGCTGCGTGGCTTGCAGACGGGAGGCACGTTCCTGCTTAACACCATCTTCGACGGCGACGAGCTGGCAGCCTTCCTGCCCAACGACGCTAAGCGCTACTTCGCCCAGCACAACATCACCGTCTACTACATCAACGCCACCAAGATAGCCCACGAGATAGGGCTGGGCAACCGCACGAACACCATCCTCCAGTCCGCCTTCTTCCGCATCACCAAGGTGATACCCGTAGAGCTCGCTGTTGAGCAGATGAAGAAAGCCATCGTGAAGAGCTACGGCAAGAAGGGGCAGGACATAGTGGACAAGAACTACGCCGCGGTGGACAGAGGCACTGAGTACAAGACCCTCACCGTCGACCCGAAGTGGGCTGACCTGCCTGCCGACGAGGCTATCGTCAGGGACGAGCCCGAGAGCATCACCAACCTCGTGCGCCCCATCAACGCCCAGATTGGCGACGACCTGCCTACGAGCGCATACAAGGGCATCGAGGACGGGGCGTGGGCTTCAGGCACTGCCGCCTACGAGAAGAGGGGCGTGGCTGCCTTCGTGCCAGTGTGGGACGCCGGGAAGTGCATACAGTGCAACAAGTGCGCCTTCGTCTGCCCCCACGCCTGCATTCGCCCGATAGTGATGGACGACGAGGAGGTGAAGGGCTACGACGGCACTACGATAGAGATGAAGGCTCCCGCCGCGATGAAGGGCATGCACTTCGCCATCCAGGTGGGAGTGAAGGACTGCCTCGGCTGCGGCAACTGTGCCGACGTGTGCCCGGGCAACCCGAAGCTCGGAGGCTCTGCCCTCTCGATGGCTGCCTACGACGACAGCTCCGCTGAGGCTGCCAAGGAAGCCCGCAAGTGGGACTACTGCGTTAAGCAGGTGAAGAGCAAGCAAGCTCTCGTCGACATCAAGCAGAGCCCCAAGAACAGCCAGTTCGCCACTCCGCTCTTCGAGTTCAGCGGAGCTTGCGCGGGCTGCGGCGAGACACCGTACGTCAAGCTCGTCTCACAGCTCTTCGGCGACCGTGAGATGGTTGCCAACGCCACGGGCTGCTCCTCCATCTACTCAGGCTCGATACCCAGCACGCCTTACACGACGAACGAGAAGGGGCAGGGTCCGGCTTGGTCGAACTCTCTCTTCGAGGACTTCTGCGAGTACGGCATGGGCATGACCCTCGCCACGAAGAAGATGCGCCTGCGCATAAAGACGCTGCTCGAGGCTCTGCTCGAGAGCGACAAGCCCTCGGAGCAGTACAAGGCTGCCGCGCGCCAGTGGATAGAGAGCATGGACGACGCCGAGGGTTCGAAGGCGGCTGCCTCTGCCCTTAAGCCTTTCATCCAAGAGGCTGCCGAGAAGGGTTGCCCCAAGAGCCAGCAGCTCAAGGAGCTTGAGCACTACCTCGTCAAGCGCTCGCAGTGGATAATCGGAGGCGACGGCGCTTCCTACGACATAGGCTACGGCGGGCTTGACCACGTCGTTGGCAGCGGTGTGGACGTGAACATACTGGTGCTTGACACTGAGGTGTACAGCAACACGGGCGGGCAGGCGTCCAAGGCTACCCCCATCGGGGCTATAGCCCAGTTCGCCGCCAACGGCAAGCGTGTCGGCAAGAAGGACCTCGGGCTTATGCAGGCTACCTACGGCAACGTCTACGTGGCGCAGGTGGCTATGGGGGCGGACAACAGCCAGTGCCTCAAGGCAATCCGAGAGGCGGAGGCTTGGCACGGTCCCTCGCTCGTCATAGCCTACGCCCCCTGCATCAACCACGGGCTGAAGGCTAAGGGCGCTATGGGCAAGTCGCAGGCTGAGGAGGCAAAGGCAGTGGAGTGCGGCTACTGGCACCTGTGGCGCTACAACCCCGCCCTCGCCGAGCAGGGGAAGAACCCCTTCACGCTGGACAGCAAGGAGCCCCAGTGGGACAAGTTCCAGGACTTCCTCGAGGGCGAGGTGCGCTTCCTCTCCCTTAAGAAGGCTGCCCCCCAGGAGGCGCAGGAGCTCTACGACGCCTGCAAGGCGGCTGCCCGCCGCCGCTACCAGAGCTACGTGCGCAAGACGCAGGAGGACTGGACGCTCGCCTGAGCGGCAATCCCCCCTTCCGACGCATACTAAGTGCAAGCCCCCGAGGGACGTTCCCCCGGGGGCTTGCCGTCTCTGCCCCTTCGCCACGCCTTAGCCCCGAAGGGGCTTGCCGCTACCCGTCGCGGTCGCTCCGTTGGACCGTTTGAAATCGCTCCGTTGGACCGTTTGAAATCGCTCCGT
>JAJPYQ010000021.1:0-13125 GCA_021204865.1 Prevotellaceae bacterium
CCTCGTCCTTCAGCACAAGCCAGTCGCCCTGGCAGGCTATGCTCATGCCTCCGCTGCGGGAGGCAAGGTTTTGCTCTTCCTCGCCCGTCGTGCCAGTCCTGTCCCAAAGGGTGGTGTAGCTGTTCATTCGGTTGCTTGCTTTGATGGTGGGGCTTGTCATAAGATATATGTCCGAGCCGCCGTCGGGATACCTTCCCACGCTCTCGTCGCCGTTCATTGTGCAGTACACAAGACTGTCGGCCCAGCTGCCGTCCTCAGCCTCGATGCGCACCAGCTCACCGTCTGCATTAGATAGCTTGAAGCTCGTGTGCAGCTCAGTGTTCGTCTCCCTTTGGCTGCACCATATCACCTTGAAGCCGTGGGCGGGGATGAGGGTGCTTGCCTTAGTGCCTTGGGCGGTTATCTGGTACTTCTGCGGCTTCTTGCTTGTGTCCGTGATGTACATCCCCTCGAGGTCGATGTCTTGGTCGGTAGTGTTGTACAGCTCCACCCAGTCGTCCTTCTTGAAGTACTCGTTCACGTTCACGCTGTTGCCTGCGCTCACCTCGTTAATCACCACTGGTGCGGCAGCGATGCCTTCCTCTCTGAAGCAAGCCTGCAAGCTCATAGAGCCAGAGGAGGTTGGCATCTCGTACTCCTCAGAGGTGGAGACGTAAGCGTCCCCCCGCTTCCAGCCGAGGAACTTGTAGCCTGCTGTGGCTTCCGCCTTGAAGGAGACGGGCGGGAAGAGCTTGCCGTTGAAGTAGTTCGTCGGGACTTGCAGACCATTCACCAGCAACCTTGCCTCGCTGATGTTGCTGCTAAGCTCCACGCTTTGGGCGGTGACGCTGCTCAGTCCCATAGGCGGGTATCCTTGCAGGGTGTCTATCATCATAGCCTGATAGCTTGAGGTGAGCTTGCTGATGAGTGTGTTGCCCGTTGTCCAGGGCGTGACGTTGATGCCCGTGTAGACCTCGGTGTCGAGCAGCTGCGATGCCTCCACACGGTCGCAGAGCTCGGTGATGATGTCCTTGCAACGTGTCGGCTCGAAGACGCTGCCCGCCACGAGGCAGAACGTGTCGATGAACTGCTTGCGGAAGCTCTCGCTCTTAAGCATATCGAAGAAGAGGCTTACCTCCTCGCAAGTATACGAAGGAGAGTTGTAATGGTAGCTCACGTCGGCCAGATGAGCGAAAGGTGTGGTAGTCTTGAATGCGTGGTCGATGTCGTAGAGTATGTGGCGGAACTTGCCTCCTTCGGTTATGGGTCGCCACACCTTAAGGTTGTTGTGCGGCCAGTCGCTGTTGCAAATGTAGAGTTGCACTGCCATATAGTTGCAGTACTCGTCGATGTCCACCAGCTGCCTTATCTGCTCGTACACCGAGTCGTCTTGGCAGCTGGAGGCGAGGTCGAGCCAGCGTTGCATGCTGTCGTAAGTGCCGCACTTCAGCCTGAAGTAGTATAGCATCTCGAGCAGGTCTATCTCGTCGTCGTCAAGGCCGTAGTTAGCGTAGACGTACTTCTTGTTGCTTGGCTCACGGGCGTTGATGGTGCCGGCGTACTTGCCGTTGATGTAGTGCATCACGGGCTGGTAGGCTTGGCAGTCAACGTCCAAGCCGCTGCGAAGGACTATCTCCTGAAGGGCAGCGTCTTTGATTCGGCTTTTAGGGTCGTTGCCTCCGCTGCGCATTACCAAGGTCTTGTGCTTGAGGTAAGGCTTCTCGGGGAAGAAGTCGTAAGGCAGGTAGTTCTGCTGCTCGTACTGCTTGCTTGCGTTCACCTTGAAGGCGCAAGGCTCGTAGATGCGGGTAGCCCCGCCCGTGCGCTCGATGCCCGCCTCCTGGTTCACGACGACATGCCCTTCAGCGTCGAAGTACTCGAAGTTCACGGGGCGTTCCCATTTCTTCGTCCTGTTGTCGTAGACGAAGATGCCGTGGTCGTCGCTGTAGAGGTTGTCGTCAGCCGATGAGACGCTCACGACGGGCAAGGGGAAGTCCTTGTCCTTGTAGATGTACGAGCGAGTGACGACGGGGCTGGGGAGATAGCCGTCTTGGGTGAGGCAGAAGCGAAACACTGTGGTCTTGCCCTCGACGTTGAGCAGCCCGTCCGTGCTTGTCAAGCCGTTCGTCGCCGTGGGGGCGCTTCCGTCGGTTGTGTAGCGAAGGGTAGCCCCCTCGGGTATGTTCAAGCAGACGGTGAGGGTGGTGCCGAACACTTGGCTGTCCTTGTCTATCGTCGGGGCTTCGAGACGCTCGGTGCAGAAGGTGCTGCCCTCGTTGGCAGCCTCGGGTGTGGGGGTGGATGTCCAAGCCCATTCGTCAGAGGTAAGGCTCTTGCGCGCCCAACTGCAGCGGCTGACCGCCTCGGGGTAGACTTGCGAAGCTATAAGGTTGCCGTCCGCGTCGCTTAGGTATATCGTGCCTCCCTCAGCGTCCAGCTTCATGTCCACCTGCGTGGCGAGGGCGTCGTGGTGGTCGAACCAAAGGTTGCGGTAAGCCCCGGGCTTCACGCTCGCTGAGCCAGTGAGGAGCACCTTCTGCAAGTTGTTGGGGTCGTCGCTCACCCAGCAGCCCGTCAATGTAAACACCGTCTGCCCGGCGTTGTAAAGCTCCACCCAGCCTCCGTAGTTCTCGGACGGGTCGAGGAACTGGTCTGTGTTAGCGCTCTGTATCTCCGTCACCACGAGACCGCCCTCCCCCTCGGTCTCGCCCTCCGCGCCCAAGGGGCAAGAGGCGGCGGCGAGTGCGGCAGAGAGGAACAGGACTGTACGCATATTCATGGACAAAGATTATTTGCACGCGAAGTTAGCCATAGCCTTAGACAATCGCAAGCGATAAGTAACAGAAAGCTCAGCCACCAGCTCGTACTTGTCGCTGTCATTAGCCGTAGGTTGTCGCAGTGCACTCGGTGAGAGCGCTCAGGTGCATTCGGTGAGCGCACTCAGGTGCATTCGGTGAGCGCACTATTGCGATGGTATTATGGAGACCGCGAAGAGTCACGGTCAGGCATAACGACGAGTGACCGCTGCCCGAAGCGTCGGGTAGCGGTCACTCGCAAAGGAAGGCGGCTGTTACTTGCCTCTTACGAACTTAGTGGCGCACTGGTTGCCCTCCTTGTCCCTCAGGGTGGCGATGTACACGCCCGTGGGCAGGCTCGTGAGGCTGACCCTTGCGTGTCCGCCCTCAAGCGGGATGTCGCCGTGGATATAGGTCACGCCGCTCACACTATGCACCGCGAGCGTCACTGCGTCGCAGTCCTCGTCCTTCAGCACAAGCCAGTCGCCCTGGCAGGCTATGCTCATGCCTCCGCTTCGTGAGGTGAGGACATGGTCGGGTATCTCGGGTTCGTCGTCAGGCTCGTCTGTAGTCTCCTCGTCGTCCGCCGCGCCCGTCCACTCCCACAGGGCGGCGTAGGTGTTCATGCGGTTGCTGCGCCGTATGGTCGGGCTTGTCATCAGGTAGATGTCCGAGCCGCCGTCGGGGTAACGCCCCACGCTCTCGTCTCCGTTCATAGCGCAGTAGACGAGGCTGTCCGCCCATGAGCCGTCCTCCGCCTCTATGCGCACCAGCTTGCCGTCCTCGTTGGAGAGCTTGAAGCTCGTGTGCAGCTCGGTGTCGGTCTCCCTCCCGCTGCACCACACCACCTTGAAGCCGTGTGCGGGGATGAGGGTGCTCGCCTTGGTGCCTTGGGCGGTTATCTGGTACTTCTGGGGCTTCTTGCTGGTGTCAGAGATGTACACGCCCTCGAGGTCGATGTCCCTGTCAGTAGTGTTATAAAGCTCCACCCAGTCGTCCTTCTTGAAGTACTCGTCCACGTTCACGCTGTTGCCAGCGCTCACCTCGTTAATCACGATAGGGGGGGGTGCTTAAGCCTTGCTCAACGAAGCAGGCTTGCAACGCCATCGAGCCGCTGCAGGGCATCTCGTACTCCTCGGAGGCGGAGACGTAAGTGTCCAGCGTGTCGCCCGCCAGCTTCCAGCCGAGGAACTCGTAGCCTGCCGGCGCTTCCGCCTTGAGGGCGACGGGCGGGAAGAGCTTGCCGTTGAAGTAAGACGTAGGCACCTCGATGCCGTTCACCAGCAGGCGTGCCTCGCTGAGGTTGCTGCTAAGCTCCACGCTCTGGGCGGTGACGCTGTCCAGCTCCATCTTGGAGTAGCCCTGCAGTGTGCTTATCATCGTGTTCAGTCGGCTCGTGGAGAGGTTGCTGATGAGCTTGTTGGCGGTAGACGTTGGCGAGCCTCCCGAGCCGTACAGCTCACTGCGGATGCTTTGGCTTGAGCTAACCCTGTTAGCGAGCTCGTTGATTATCTCCTTGCACCTTGTGGGCTCGAAGACGCTGCCCGCCACGACGCAGTAAGTGTCGATGAACTTCTTGCGGAAGCTCTCGTTCTGCAGAAGGTTAAGGAAGATGGTGACCATCTCTATCTCCTTCGTTATGCGGTCAACGTCCTCGCCGTAGAGCTGGTCGAACGTGTTTATCTGCCTGTCGGCGAAGTCTGTGAAGACGGTTGTGCTTTTGGTGAACGCCTGGTCGAGGTCGAAGAGGATGAGGCGGTACTTGCCCCCGTCGGTGATGGGCTTGAAGCCCTTCACGTTGTTGTGCGGCCAGTCTTTGTTGCCCAGATAGAAGCACACCGCCATATAGTTGCAGTACTCGTCGATGTCCACCAGCTGCTTTATCTGCTCGTACACCGAGTCGTCTTGGCAGCTGGAGGCGAGGTCGTACCACCGCTGCATGCTCTCGTAGGTGCCGCACTTCTGCACGTAGCCCGAGTCGGCTGACATCTCGAACATGTCTATCTCGTCGTCGTCCAGCCCGTAGTTAGCATAGACGTAGTGCTTGTTGCTTGGCTCACGCATATTGATGACTCCCCCGTACTTGCCGTTTATGTAGTGCATTATCGGCTGGTAGGCTTGGCAGTCCACGTCCAGTCCGCTGCGCAGCACTATCTCCTGCAAGGCAGCGTCCTCAAAGCGACAGGTCTTGTCATTACCCCCGTTGCGTATCTGCAAGGCTTTGTGCTTAAGGTAAGGCTTCTCCTCGAAGAAGTCATAGGGCAGGAAGCTTTGCAGCTCGTACTGCTTGTTCGCCTTAATCTTGAAGGAGTAAGGTGTCCAAGCCCTGCTCCAGCCTCCGCAGCGCTCCATCGCTGTCTCCTGGTTCACCGCCATCTCCCCCTCCTCGTTGATGTACTCGAAGTTCACGGGTCTGTCCCAGTCCATGTTCCAGTTGCAGGCTACGCTTTGCCCTCTGCCCGCCCGTCCGTTGCCGTTGCCTTGCACGAATATGCCGTAGTCGTCGCCGTAGAGGTTGTCGTTAGCGGTGGAGACGCTCACCACAGGCAAGGGGAAATCCTTATCCTTATATATATACGTGCGAGTGACGACTTGGCTGGGCAGGTAGCCTTCCTCTATGAGGCAGAAGCGGTAGACTGTTGTCTCTCTCGGGTAGAACAGCCCCGTCTCGCTCGTCAAGCCGTTCTTGGCTGTGGGGGCGCTGCCGTCGGTGGTGAAGCGCAGGGTAGCCCCTTCTGGTATGTTCACGCAGACGGTGAGGGTGGTGCCGAACACTTGGCTGTCCTTGTCCACGTAAGGTGCTTCGAGGCGTTCGGTGCAGAAGGTGCTGCCCTCGTTGGCAGCCTCGGGTGTCGGTGTGGATGTCCAAGCCCAGTCATCCGAAGTAAGGCTCTTGCGTGCGTAGCTGCAGCGGCTGACCGCCTCGGGGTAGGCTTGCGACGCTATAAGGTTGCCGTCCGCGTCGCTAAGATAGACCGTGCCTCCCTCGGCATCGAGCTTCATGTCCACCTGCGAGGGGCAGTACTTGTCGTGGTGGTCGAACCAGAGGTTGTAGTATGCCTCAGGCTCAACGCTCATGGAGTCAGTGAGGTGTACCTTTTGCAAGTTGTTGGGGTCGTCGCTTACCCAGCAGCCCGTCAGTGTGAACTCTGACTGCCCAGCATTGTACAGCTCCACCCAGCCCCCGTAGTTCCACGAGGGGTCTATGTACTGGTCGATGTTGGCGCTCTGTATCTCCGTTATGATGATGTCGCCCCGCCCGGCATCGTCACAGCTTCCGTCTGCAAAAGAAGTCGTGCCACAGACAGCAAGGAGAGACATTAATATGAGTGCCATACGCATAGGCCTATTTCTTTATGAACTTAGTGGCGCACTGGTTGCCCTCTTTGTCCCTTGAGGTGGCGATATAGACACCGCTGGGAAGGCTTGAGATGTCCAGCCTTGCGTGTCCGCCCTCCAGCGTGACATCGCCATAGATAACCGTCACGCCGCTCACACTATGCACTCCAAGCGTTACCACGTCGTAGTCCTCGTCCTTAAGCACCAGCCAGTCTCCCACGCAGGCGATGCTCATCCCTCCGCTTCGTGAGGCAAGGATATGTTCGGGTATCTCTGGGTCGACAGTAGGCTCATCGGTAGGTTCGTCGGTAGGTTCATCCGTAGGCTCGTCGGTAGTCCCTTCGTCGTTTGGCTCGCCAGGAGTTTCATCGGTGCCCTCGTCAGAGGGTTCGTCAACCTCCTCGTCGTCCGTTGTGCCCGTCCACTCCCACAGGGCGGCGTAGGTGTTCATGCGGTTGCTTGCCTTGATGGTCGGGCTTGTCATCAGGTAGATGTCCGAGCCGCCGTCGGGATACCTGCCCACGCTCTCGTCTCCGTTCATAGCGCAGTAGACGAGGCTGTCAGCCCAGCTGCCGTCCTCCGCCTCTATGCGCACCAGCTTGCCGTCCTCGTTGGAGAGCTTGAAGCTCGTGTGCAGCTCGGTGTCGGTCTCCCTCCCGCTGCACCACACCACCTTGAAGCCGTGTGCGGGGATGAGGGTGCTCGCCTTGGTGCCTTGGGCGGTTATCTGGTACTTCTGGGGCTTCTTGCTGGTGTCAGAGATGTACACGCCCTCGAGGTCGATGTCCCTGTCAGTAGTGTTATAAAGCTCCACCCAGTCGTCCTTCTTGAAGTACTCGTTCACGTTCACGCTGTTGCCTGCGCTCACCTCGTTAATCACCACTGGGGCGATGCTTATTCCTTCCTCAGCTTTCTCCTCGTCGCTCAGTTCCCCGAAGCAAGCCTGCAAGACCATCGAGCCAGAGGAGGGCATCTCGTACTCCTCGGAGGTGGAGACGTAGCTGCCCGTCGTGGCGTTAGAGGCGTAGCTGAGGCTGGCGTCCCAGTATATGTCGGATGAAGTAAGGTCGTTGTTATGTACCTCCACGCAGACGAGGTTCGTGCCTTTCTGGAAGAGCGAGGAGCTGAGCGTCATCGACCCGCTGTCGGGGTTGCCTACAGCGTAATCCGTGGCGTATGTGCTATAGGAGACTGTGCCGCTTGGCATGTTGTACCTGCCCGCCTCAGTGCCGTTAACGTAGACGATGAAGCCGTCGTCCACAGTGTAGTTAAGGGTGAAGGTGGCGTTGCTCTCTGGTGTCTCGTCGAGCTGGCAGGTGGTGCTGAAGTAGTAGCAAGGCAGGCTCTTGGTGAGCTTTGTTGTCATCGTGTCGCCCGAGCAGTAGCCAAGCACTGCCGCCCCGCTCTGCCAGTTGCTGCGGTCGTAGGAAGTGCTTGTCCAGTCCTCGTTGTCCAGAGAGCCTTGGTCGTAGTAGCTCCAAGTGCTTCCTTTCTTTATGACGTTCACAGCGTCAGCCGTTCCCTCCACCAGCTTCCAACCGAGGAACTCGTAGCCCGCAGGCGCTTCAGCCTTGAAGGTTATGGGCTGGAAGAGCTTGCCGTTGAAGTAACCCGTAGGCACTTCGATATCGTTCACCAGCAGACGTGCCTCGTCGATGTTGCTGCTAAGCTCCACGCTCTGGGCGGTAGTGCCGCTCAGTCCCATCTTGGAGTAGTTCTTCAGGGCGTTAATCATCGTGCTTTGCCGGCTTGTGGAGAGGTTGTTGATTAGCGAGTTGGCGGTAGACCAAGGCGTGCTGCCCGAGCCGTAGAGCTCACAGTAGATGCTTTGGCTGCTGCTCACACGATTAGCGAGCTCGTTGATAATCTCCTTGCATCGGGTAGGCTCGAAGACACTGCCCGCCACGATGCAGTAAGTGTCGATGAACTTCTTGCGGAAGCTCTCGTTCTGCAGCATATTAAGGAAGATGGTGACCATCTCTATCTCCTTCGTGATATGGTCAACGTCCTCGCCGTAGAGGTAGTCGAAGGTGTAGGTCTGTCGGGCGGCGAAGTCGGTGAAGGTGCTTGAGCTTCGGCTTAAGGCTTGGTCGAGGTCGTACACGATAAGGCGGTACTTGCCCCCGTCGGTGATGGGCTTGAAGCCCTTAACGTTGTTCTGCGGCCAGTCGTTGCTGCCGAGGAAGAAGCACACAGCCATATAGTTGCAGTACTCGTCTATGTCCACCATCCCCTTCAGCTCCTCGTACACAGCGTCGTCCGAGCATTGCTCAGCGAGGTCGTACCACTGCCGCATGCTCTCGTAGGTGCCGCACTTCTGCACGTATCCCGAGTCGGGGGACATCTCGAACTGGTCTATCTCGTCGTCGTCCAGCCCGTAGTTAGCGTAGACATATTGCTTGTTGTTAGGCTCACGCATATTGATGACCCCGGCGTACTTGCCGTTGATGTAGTGCATTATCGGCTGGTAGGCTTGGCAGTCAACGTCCAGTCCGCTGCGCAGCACTATCTCCTGCAGGGCGGCGTCTGCTATGCGGCACGAGGTGTCGTTCCCTCCGTTGCGTATCTGCAAGGCTTTGTGCTTAAGGTAGGGCTTCTCCTCGAAGAAGTCGTAGGGCAGGTAGCTTTGCAGCTCGTACTGCTTGTTAGCCTTAATCTTGAAGGAGTAAGGTGTCCAAGCCCTGCTCCAGCCTCCGCAGCGTTCCATTGCCGTCTCTTGGTTCACCGCCATCTCCCCTTCGGTGTTGATGTACTCGAAGTTGACAGGTCTGTCCCACTCCATGTTCCAGTTGCAGGCTACGCTTTGTCCGTTGCCTGCTCTGCCGTTGCCGTTGCCCTGCACGAAGATGCCGTAGTCGTCGCCGTAGAGGTTGTCGTTGGCCGTGGAGACGCTCACGACGGGCAGCGGGAAGTCCTTGTCCTTGTAGATGTAGGAGCGTGTGACGACGGGGCTGGGCAGGTAGCCGTCCCTAATGAGGCAGAAGCGGTAGACTGTTGTCTCCGTCGGGTAGAAGAGCCCCGTCAGGCTTGTCTCCCCGTTCGTTGCGGTGGGGGCGCTTCCGTCGGTGGTGTATCGAAGGGTAGCCCCCTCGGGTATGTTGACGCAGACGGTGAGGGTGGTGCCGAATATCTGGCTGTCCTTGTCTATCGTGGGGGCTTCGAGGCGTTCGGTGCAGAAGGTGCTGCCCTCGTTGGCAGCCTCGGGGGTCGGTGTGGATGTCCAAGCCCAGTCGGAGGAGCTGAGGCTCTTTCGGGCGTAGCTGCAGCGGCTGACCGCCTCGGGGTAGGCTTGCGAGGCTATAAGCTTGCCGTCGGGGTCGCTAAGGTACACCTCGCCTCCCTCAGCGTTGAGCTTCATGTCCACCTGCGAGGGGCAGTACTTGTCGTGGTGGTCGAACCATAGGTTGTAGTACTCCCCGGGGGCGATAGCCAGCGCCTCCGTTATGTGCGCCTTTTGGAGGTTAGAGGCGTCGTCGCTCACCCAGCAGCCCTTCAGCGAGACCCACGAGGAGCTTGCGTTGTAGAGCTCCACCCAGCCCCCGTAGTTCCACGAGGGGTCGATGTACTGGTCGATGTTGGCGCTTTGTATCTCCGTCACTACGAGGCTCGAGAGCCCCTCCGTCCCGTTGCCCACGCTCACCTTGCACTGGGCTGAGGCTCCCCCTCCGTCGAGGGCGGTGGCGGTGATGGTGGCAGAGCCTTCAGCCAGTGCCGTCACGTTGCCCTCGGTGTCGACGGTAGCCACGCTCTCGTCGCTGCTCCTCCACGTCACCGCCTTAAGCGAGGCGTCAGAGGGAGCGTAGGTGGCGGAGAGCTGAAGCTGCTGCCCCACGATGAGGGAGGCTGCTGTCTGGCTGAGGGTGACGGAGGTGACGTACGTGCCGCTGAACTGGAGCTCGAGCTTCCAGTTGTCTATCATCGTCCAGTTGCTTGCCACGTAGGTCTCGTTCCGCACCCCTATCTGCACGAGGCTCTCCTCCGCCACGTCGAACTCGAGGCTGTTCTCGTACATCCCCTGCTCGAAGCAATAGGCGGCAGCCTGCATGTTGTTTGGGTACCACTTGCCTAAGGAGCCCCAGCAGCCGTAGGCGTAGTTGTAGCCGAGGTGCTCGCTGTAGACGCTGGCCAGGGGTGTGCTCTGGTCTTGGGCGTAGAGCAAGGAGGTGTAGCTTGCCGAGGTGTAGTCGGCCGCTGTGTCGTCGTTGAAGTCGCCCAGGCGGTAGAAGCCCTGCACGCTCAGGCGGTAGTGCCCAGCGGGGAGGGTGAGGGTTTGGTAGATGTCCCACGTGCCGTTCCAGAACTCCTGCCCTTCCCAGTCGCAGGCGGTGCTGCTGGAGGAGGCGCTTATCGTCCAGCCTTGGTTTGAGCTGCCGTCGTAGCCGGGGTTGGTTATGTAAGAAGAGGTTAGGTCAACCCACGTTTGCCCGAGGCTGGCGGCAGAGGTGAGAGCGGCCGCGAGGGACAGAAGGATAGTCTTTTTCATAGTCGGCTTAATGTGCACGCGAAGTTACCCCTCGCCTTAGACAAAAGCAAGCTACAGGCTGGATTTCTTTGCCCCGAGCGGCTACACGTCGCGGCGATGGTATAATAGAGACCGAAGTGCACTCAGTGAGTGCACCTGAATGCACTCAGTGAATGCACCGGAATGAACTCAGTGAGTGCACCGGAATGCACTCAGTGAGTGCACCGGAATGCACTCAGTGAGTGCACTTCGGCTGGTAGCCGTGAGGCGGCGCGATATTCAGAGGCTGGGTTGCCATTCTCCTATATAATGCCTATCTTCGCGCCTGAACGGGAGAGGCACTAACCACTTAACCATAGACAAGAGATGAAGAAGGTATTACTGTTGGGCTCAGGTGAGCTGGGCAAGGAGTTCGTCATCGCCCTCAAGCGCAAGGGCGTGTACGTGGTGGCCTGCGACAAGTACGACGGTGCGCCGGCCATGCAGGTGGCTGACGAGAGGCGCGTCTTCCCTATGCTTGACGGCGAGGCTCTGATGCGCGTGGCCAGGGAGGTTAAGCCCGACATCATCGTGCCCGAGATAGAGGCCATAAGGACGGAGAAGCTCTACGAGCTGGAGCGTGAGGGCATACACGTGGTGCCGAGCGCGAGGGCGGTGAACTACACGATGAACCGAAGGAGCATCCGCGAGCTGGCGCACACGGAGCTGGGCTTGAGGACGGCGGACTACCGCTACGCCAGCACCTTCGAGGAGCTCCGTGAGGCTGCCGAGGCCGTGGGCTTCCCCTGCGTCATCAAGCCCCTCATGAGCTCCAGCGGGCACGGGCAGAGCAAGGTCTCCTCGAGGGAAGACCTGCGCCGAGCTTGGGACGCCGCCTGCCAAGGGGCGAGGGGAGACATCATGGAGGTCATCGTGGAGCAGTTCATACCCTTCGACTACGAGATTACCCTCCTCACCGTCACGCAGCAGAACGCCCCCACGCTCTTCTGCCCCCCGATAGGGCACGTGCAGAAGGGCGGGGACTACCGCGAGAGCTTCCAGCCCAAGGCGATGCGCCCCGAGCATCTGGAGGAGGCTAAGCGTATGGCAGCCAAGGTGACCGAAGCCTTGACTGGCGCTGGCATCTGGGGCGTTGAGTTCTTCGTGAGCGAGAAGGAGGGAGTGCTCTTCAGCGAGCTAAGCCCCCGCCCGCACGACACGGGAATGGTGACCCTCGCCCTGACGCAGAACCTCACAGAGTTCGAGCTGCACGCCCGTGCCGTGCTCGGGCTGCCCATCCCCGAGATAACCCTTGAGAGGCAGGGGGCGAGCGCCGTCATCCTCTCCCAAGTGGAGAGCCAAGCCCCCCAGTACGAGGGGGTGGAGGCTGTATGCGCCGCCCCTCGAACCTACCTGCGCATCTTCGGCAAGCCCGAGGCGCACGTGGGAAGGAGGATGGGCGTTGTCGTCTGCTGGGACAAGCTTGAGGCGGACCAAGAGGCTCTCCGCGACAAGTGCAAGGGTCTTGCCTCGAAGGTGAGCGTGAGGTAGCCCCACTCAGCCCTCGCGGTAAGCCTGAGGGGTCTGCCCCGTCATCCTCTTGAAGAAGCGGCAGAAGAAGCTGGCGGAGGGGAACGAGAGCTCGTAGGCTATCTCCGCGACCTGCTTGGACGTGTGCCTAAGCATCACCTTGGCGCTGGTGGAGACGGCGCGGTCAATCCACTCCTTGGCGGTAACACCGCTCACGCTGCGAACGGTCACGCCGAGGTAGCGGGGCGTTATGCAGAGCTTGTCGGCGTAGAAGGAGAGCCGCCGCTGCTGCTGGCAGTGGGCGTTGACGAGGCGGAGGAAGCGCTCGAAGCGGAGGCGGTCGGTCTGCTGGCTCTGTTCGAGCGTGCTTTCCCTGAGGGAGCGTATGTGCAGGAAGTAGCGAAGCAGCGAGCTCACGATGCCGTTGATGGTGTCGTCGGCCTGCTCCCTCTGGTGGATGAGCCTCCACAGCGTGCTGAAGATGCCCTCCACTATCTCCGCCTCCTCCCCGCGGGTCTCGGCTATGATGTACGAGCCCTGCCCCGCCAAGGCGCTGGGCACTCCGAGGGCGTTGGCAATCCTCTCGCCAGCCACCATCACGCCGCATATCTCCAAGTCCCGCGAGAAGCTCTTGGGCTGCACTATCGCCCCCGTGCCGAAGAAGACGACGCTCCCTGCGCTCACCTCGAAGTCCATCATATTGATGGTAACCCTCGCGCTCCCTCTCTTGAGGAAGGCCAGGCGGGGCTCTTCCATAATATAAGGTGTGCCGGGCTTGAGGATGTGGCCAACGTCGGGCGCCTTGCCGTACCACATGCCTATGCCGCCCCGCACGTAGGGGGTGAGAACCTTCGCAGCGGCAAGCTCCCTCGCAATCTCCTTTATCTCGCCGAAGGAGAGCCTCCGTGGCGCTTTCTCTTCCATATCCGAGCGCAAAGGTACGAAAAGCAGCAGTCAAAGGAGCGCCCCACAGCTGATTATCGCAACGCCCGGCTAAGGGGCTCCGGAGTCGCTCCGACGGACCGACTCCAATCACTCCGA
>JAJPYQ010000021.1:13225-61330 GCA_021204865.1 Prevotellaceae bacterium
CGGACCGACTCCAATCGCTCCGACGGACCGACTCCAATCGCTCCGACGGACCGACTCCAATCGCTCCGACGGACCGACCCGAACTCCTCCGACGGACCGATTCAAGCGGCCCTTATACAGGAACCGCGGCGCCGAGCCCTTACCCTACAAAAAGGACATCATACCTGCGCTAAGGGTAACGTCTGTAAGGCTAAATGCCGTACCTTTGCGCCAAAAGACAGGCACTATGAAACACATCCTATGCCTCCTCGCACTCTTCCTTGCCTGCTCAAGCTCAAGGGCTCAGCTCACGCTCGAGCGCTGCAAGGAGATGGCACGAGGGAACTACCCCGTCATCAAGCAGCTCTCGCTGGTGGAGCAATCGAGGAACTTCAGCGTGAGCAACGCACAGAAGGCCTACCTGCCGCAGCTCTCGCTCTCGGGCAGGGCGCAGTACCAGAGCGACGCCACGAAGCTGCCCGTCGACCTGCCCAGCGTAAGCTTCAAGGGCCTCTCACGAGACCAGTACGACTTCAGCCTCAACCTCAGCCAGTCGCTCTACGACGGCGGGGCTGTCTCCTCGCAGAAGGCACTGGCGAGGCGGCAGGGAGACGTGGACTACGAGCAGGTGAACGTCGCCCTCTACGACGTCTACGAGCGGGTGGAGGAGATATTCTTCGGCATCCTCTCGCTCGACGAGCAGCTGCGGGAGACGGCACTGCTCCAGGACGACCTGAGCCTGAGCCTCGACAACGTGCTCGCTATGCAGAGGAGCGGGGTTGCCAACCAGACGGACGTTGACGCCGTGCGTGTGGAGCTGGCCAAGGCAAGGCAGAGCGAGACGGGGCAGCGAGCCACGCGGGAGGCTTACCTCAGGATGCTCGCCACCTTCACGGGGCAGGAGATAGCTGCGGGCGACACGCTCGTGCGCCCCTCGCTGCCCTCAGGCATCTTCCCCCAAGAGAACCGCCGCCCCGAGCTCGACCTCTACAACGCCCGCAGCCTGCTCATCGACGAGAGGCTCAGCGCACTCGACACTGACCTGCGCCCACGCCTCTCGCTCTTCGCCCAAGGGGGCTACGCCAACCCGGGGCTTAACATCTTCAAGACGGGCTTCCAGGCTTACTACCAGGTGGGGGCTACGCTCTCGTGGAACTTCGGCAGCCTCTACACTCGCTCCAACGACAAGCACAAGCTGGAGGTGGAGAGGCAGAGCGTGGACAGCGAGCGTGAGGCTTTCCTCCTGAACACCAGCCTCCAGACCGAGATGCAGGGAGGGGCGATAGAGAGCCTGCGCAAGCAGATAGACGAGGACGACGAGATAATAGCCCTCAGGGAAGGCATAAGGGAGAAGGCGGACACGAAGGTGGAGAACGGCACGGAGACGGTGAACGAGATGCTCCGCGACATCAACGCCGTGAGCGAGGCGCGGCTCACACGCTCCATGCACGAGCTGCAACTCTTGCAGGAGATACAGAAGCTTAGGACGATAAACAACATATAAGGTATGAGAAAGATAACAATAATGGCAGCCTGTTTGGCTCTCCTCAGCTGCTCAAGGGGGAAGAAGGAGTACGACGCCACGGGTATGTTCGAGGCTACGGAGGTGACGGTGTCGGCAGAGCAGAGCGGCCGACTGCTTAGCCTAAGCCTGACGGAGGGGGACAGCCTAACCCAAGGGCAGCAGGTGGGGCTGGTGGACACTGTGCAGCTCTCCCTCAGAGCCTTGCAGCTTGGGGCGACGAGGATGAGCTACGCTAACCAGCGCCCTGACATAGAGAAGCAGATAGCCAGCACGAGGCAGGAGCTACAGAAGGCGGAGATGGAGCAGTGCCGCTACGAGACGCTGGTCAAAGAGAACGCCGCCAACCAGAAGCAGCTGGACGACGCGGTAAGCTCCGTCAACGTGCTGCGCAAGCAACTGGAGGCGCAGCTCTCGCAGCTGGGCAACAGCACCGAGAGCCTCAACAGCCAGATGTCCGCCACGGACATACAGCGCCTTGAGGTGCTCGACCAGCTCGCTAAGTGCCACATAACAGCGCCCATATCGGGCGTGGTGCTCGACAAGTACGCCGAGGAGGGAGAGTACGCCGTGCCTGGCACGCCGCTCTTCAAGATGGCTGACGTGGGCAATATGTTCCTCAGAGCCTACGTCACCACCGCCCAGCTTGCCGACGTGAGGGTGGGGCAGCAGGTCAAGGTGCTTGCCGACTACGGTGGAGGCGACCGGCGGGAGTACGAGGGCAGGGTGACGTGGATTGCCGACCGCGCCGAGTTCACGCCTAAGACCATCCTGACCGACGACGAGCGTGCCGACCTCGTCTATGCGGTGAAGATAGCCGTGAGGAACGACGGGTACATAAAGATAGGTATGTACGGCGAGGTGAAGTTCTGAGCTTGGGGCTATGGAGAGCGTGATAGAGGTAAGGGAAGTAAGCAAGAGCTACGGCAAGGTTAAGGCTCTCGACGCAGTGACGCTAAGCGCAAGCCGTGGCGAGATGCTTGGGCTCATTGGTCCTGACGGCTCGGGCAAGACCTCCCTCTTCCGCATCCTCACCACTCTCTTGCTGCCCGACAGCGGACGAGCCACCGTCGAGGGCTTCGACACCGTAAGCCAGATGACTGATATACGCAAGCGTGTGGGCTATATGCCAGGCAGCTTCTCGCTCTACCAAGACCTCACCGTGGAGGAGAACCTCAGCTTCTTCGCCACCCTCTTCGGCACTACAGTCGACGAGGGATACGACAACATCAAGGCGATATACTCGCAGATAGAACCCTTCCGCAAGCGCAGGGCAGGCGCTCTCTCGGGCGGCATGAAGCAGAAGCTGGCTCTCTCCTGCGCCCTCGTCCATCGTCCCACGGTTCTCTTCCTCGACGAGCCTACGACTGGTGTCGACCCCGTCTCACGCAAGGAGCTGTTCGACATGCTTGAGCCTCTGCGCAGCCAAGGCGTGACCATCCTTGTCTCCACGCCCTATCTCGACGAGGTGCGCCGCTGCGACCGTGTGGCTTTCCTCTCGGAGGGACTGCTGCGAGGCACGGGTAAGCCCGACGAGATACTGAAAGAGTTCGCCTCCGTCTTCTGTCCCTCGCCGCTACAGCACGAGGAGAGCCAAGCTGCCAGTCCCGACAACGTTATCGAGGTGAGCCATCTCGTGAAGCAGTTCGGCTCGTTCAGGGCGGTGGACGACATCTCCTTCTCCGTGCGAAAGGGAGAGATATTCGGCTTCCTCGGGGCGAACGGGGCGGGGAAGACAACTGCGATGCGCATACTCACGGGGCTAAGCAAGCCTACCTCTGGCAGCGGCACTGTGGCAGGACTGGACATTAACACGCAGAGCGAACAGATCAAGAGCCGCATTGGCTATATGAGCCAGCGCTTCTCGCTCTACGGAGACCTTACCGTAAGAGAGAACATCGCTCTCTTCGCAGGCATCTACGGGATGAAGGACAAGGATGTCAAGGCGAAGACGGACATTCTGCTTGAGACCCTGCGGTTTACCGAGCACCGCGACACCATCGTCAGCTCGCTGCCTCTCGGCTGGAAGCAGAAGCTCGCCTTCTCCGTCAGCATCTTCCACGAGCCCGAGGTGGTGTTCCTCGACGAGCCTACTGGAGGCGTAGACCCTGCCACGAGGCGGCAGTTCTGGCAGCTCATCTACGACGCGGCGGCAAGGGGGATAACGGTGTTCGTCACCACCCACTATATGGACGAGGCGGAGTACTGCGACCGCATCTCCATAATGGTAGACGGCAAGATAAGCGCCCTCGGCAGCCCCTCTCAGCTTAAGCGGCAGTATGGCATGCCCGATATGGACAGCCTCTTCACCTATCTTGCAAGGAAAGCCACCCGAACCGAATGAAGACCTTCCTCTCCTTTATCCTTAAAGAGACACGCCACATCCTCAGAGACAGGCGCACCGTGATGATACTCTTCGGCATGCCCATCGTGATGATGCTTATGTTCGGCTTCGCCATCTCCAACGACATCAAGAACGTAAAGGTGGTACTCGTAGGCTCTTCCTCTGACTTGCGGACGCAGGCGGCGGTGGAGAGGCTCAACTCCTCGGAGTACTTCACCGTGACGCACGTGGCTGGCTCGCCCTCTGAGGCGGAGCGGCTGATTAGGAAGAGGAAGGCGGACATGGCGATAGTCTTCTCCCAGAACTACGCCAACCACAGCCTCGACGGCACGGCAGGCATACAGATAATCACCGACGCTGCTGAGCCTAACATGGCTCAGCAGCAGAGCAGCTACCTCCAGCAGGTGCTTAGCGTTGGGGCGGACGCTTCAGCGCAGCCCGTTAACTTGTCGCTGCTCTATAACCCGCAGATGAAGAGCGCCTACAACTTCGTGCCGGGCATTATGGGGCTGCTCCTAATGATAATCTGCGCTATGATGACGGCGGTGAGCATCGTCAGGGAGAAGGAGCGAGGCACGATGGAAGTGCTGCTCGTCTCGCCTGCCCGACCGCTGATGATTATCGTGGCGAAGGCTGTGCCTTACTTCGTCCTCTCGATGGTCATACTCGTGTGCATACTGCTGCTCTCTGCCTTCGTGCTCGACGTGCCTGTGGCTGGCAGCCTCTTCTGGATATTCACCGTCTCGCTGCTCTACATACTGATGGCTCTGTCCCTTGGGCTGCTCATCAGTGTCATTGCCGAGACGCAGCTCGTCGCCATACTGATGTCGGCGATGGTGCTTCTGCTTCCCAGCATCATGCTCTCGGGCATGATATACCCCATCGAGAGCATGCCCAAGGTGCTGCAAGCGATATGTCAGGTGATACCCGCAAGGTGGTACATCTCCGCAATGCGCAAGCTTATGATTATGGGCGTGGGCGTGAGGACGATATTGAGGGAGATAGCCATTCTCGCCGCCATCACCTCCCTGCTCCTCGGTGTCGCCCTCAAAGCCTTTAAGAACAGACTGCAATGAGACACTTGCTGCTTAAGGAACTGCTACAGCTCAGGAGGAACAGCTTCCTGCCGAGGCTCATCCTCCTCTTCCCCGTCATGATTATGTGCGTGATGCCTTGGGTGATGGACATGGAGGTGAGGAACGTGGGGCTCGCCATCGTCGACAACGACCACTCCCTGCTCTCGAGGCGGCTCATACAGCGTGTATCCGCCTCCTCCTACTTCCGCACGCCCTCCCTCCTGCCAAGCTACGAGGAGGCTCTCCGCTGGGTGGAGGCGGACAAGGCGGACGTTATCCTTGAGATACCGCAGCACTACGAGAGAGACTTCGGAAGAGGCAGCGTGCCGACCGTCTTTGTGGCTGCCAACGCTGTGAACGGCACTAAGGGCTCGCTCGGCAGCTCGTACGTCACGCAGATAGTCGCCCTCAACCTCTCCGCCTCGCTTAAGCGCCCCGTCAGGCAAGCCGAGGCAGTCTCCTTCTCCCCCCTCAGCCTCTACAACAGCCACCTCGACTACAAGCGCTACATGATACCAGCCCTTATGTCTATCCTCGTGATGATGATGTGCGGCTTTCTCCCAGCCCTCAACATCGTGGGCGAGAAGGAGAGCGGCACGATAGAGCAGATAAACGTCACGCCCGTCGGCAAGCTCCAGTTCATCCTCGCCAAGCTCATCCCCTACTGGTGCATAGGGGCGCTCGTCCTCTCGGTGTGCCTGCTGCTCTCCTGGCTCCTCTACGGCATAACGCCACAGGGCAGCGTGGGGCTCGTCTACCTGCTCTCGATGCTCTTGGCGCTCGTCTTCAGCGGACTGGGTCTGGCGGTGTCCAACTACAGCGACACTATGCAGCAGGCCATCCTCGTCATGTGGTTCTTCGTCGTCTGTATGATGCTGCTGAGCGGGTTGTTCACCCCCATCAGCAGCATGCCCCCTTGGGCGCAGGCCATGACAAGGGCTATCCCCACCCGATACTACATAGACGCCATCCGCACCGTCTTCCTCCGAGGAGGCACGCTCACGGACATCCTCCCCCAGACGCTCGCCCTCCTCTGCTTCGCCCTCGCCTTCTGCCTCTGGGCAGTCTTAAGCTACAGTAAGAAGAGCTGACCATGAAGGAGAAAGACAACCCACAGCCACAGCCGCTGCCGCTGCGCGCCGAGCTAAGGGGCGGCAGGCTCTGCGTCTACTGCCCACTGCGCCGACGCTTCGTCCGCCTCACGCCCGAGGAACGTGTGCGCCAGCTCTTCACACTGCATCTCATAAAAGACTTAGGCTACCCCCAGCCCCTGCTCGCCCACGAGGTCAGCCTCAAGGTGGGCAGCCTGAAGAGGCGCTGCGACACCGTGCTCTACGACCTTCAGGCAAGGCCACGGATGATAGTGGAGTACAAAGCCCCAAGCGTCACGCTCACCCAGAGGGCGCTCGACCAAATCTCACGCTACAACCTCACGCTGCGGGCGCCGTACCTCGTGCTGACCAACGGCACGCAGCTGCTTTGCTGCCTGATGGACTACGAGCGGCAGAGCTACCGGCTGCTACCCTCCGTCCCACACTACTCACAGCTATAGGCTGTCGCGCCTCACAGTGACCCGTCGTCGCGCCTCACAGTGACCCGTCAGACAACCCCTCGCAAGGGGTTCAAGGCAACCCCTCGCAAGGGGTTCAATTGGACCCCTCGCAAGGGGTTCTTTCACGCCTCTTATACAGGCTTCATGACGACGGTATAAGAGGGACCGTGGCCCCTGTATAGTGGGCGTTAAGGTACCCCTTGCAAGGGGTTCTGGACAACCCCTTGTGAGGGGTACTTCAACGCCTCACCGTGAGCCGCCGCGGCGTGTGGCAAATAAATGCCCCTCCGCCTTGCCTTTGTCCCGAGTAATGCCTACCTTCGCGCTACCATATAATATATAAGCAGGCGAGATGGAAGACGCTGAAGACAGGATAATAAGGGTAGACATAGAGCAGGAGATGCGCAAGAGCTACATCGACTACAGCATGTCCGTAATCGTGGCGAGAGCTCTGCCCGACGCCCGCGACGGCCTCAAGCCAGTGCACCGGCGCATACTCTTCGGTATGCGCGAGCTGGGCAACACGCACGGCAAGCCCTACAAGAAGAGCGCGCGCACGGTGGGCGACGTGCTGGGCAAGTACCACCCGCACGGGGACTCGTCGGTGTACGGGGCGCTGGTCAGGATGGCGCAGGAGTGGAACATGCGCTACACGCTGGTCGACGGGCAGGGCAACTTCGGCAGCGTCGACGGCGACAGCCCGGCTGCCATGCGCTACACCGAGGCACGCCTCAGCCTGTTCGGCGAGGCTATGATGCAGGACTTGGAGAAGGACACCGTCGATATGGTCAACAACTTCGACGACAGCCTTCAGGAGCCCTCCGTGCTCCCCTCCACCATTCCCCACCTGCTGGTGAACGGAGCCACGGGCATAGCCGTGGGGATGGCCACCAACATCCCGACGCACAACCTCGGGGAGGTGGTGGACGCATGCGTCGCCTTCATAGACAACCCCCAGCTCTCGAGCCTCGACCTTATGCAATGGGTCAAGGGCCCCGACTTCCCCACGGGGGCGTACATAATGGGCCTGCAAGGCATACGGGACGCCTACGAGACGGGACGGGGGCGCATAGTGATGCGAGCCAAGGGCGACGTTGAGCAGGACGGGCAGCACCAGCGCCTCGTCTTCACCGAGATACCCTACGGGGTGAACAAGGCGGAGCTCATTCGCTACATCGCTCAGCTGGTGAACGACAAGAAGATAGAGGGCATCTCGGGCATCAACGACGAGAGCGACAAGGAGGGAATGCGCATAGTCATAGAGGTGAAGAGGGACGCTAACGCCCGAGTGGTGATGAACAAGCTCTTCAAGATGACCCCCCTTCAGGCTAACTTCAGCGTCAACAGCATCGCCCTCGTCAAAGGCCGCCCGAAGCTGCTCACCCTGAGGGACTGCATAGCCTGCTTCGTGGAGCACAGGCAGGACGTGGTGACACGTCGCACACGCTTCGACCTGCGCAAGGCAGAGGAAAGGGCGCACATACTGGAGGGACTGATAACCGCCTCGGACAACATAGACGAGGTGGTGCACCTCATAAGGGCAAGCAAGACCCCCCAGGAGGCGCAGCGCAACCTTGAGCAACGCTTCAGCCTCGACGAGCCGCAGTCGAAGGCAATAGTGGACATGCGCCTCGCACAGCTGACGGGACTTAGGCAGGAAGACCTACACAACGAGTACGCCGACCTCGAGCAGAAGATAAGCTACTACCGACAGATACTAAGCGACGAGGCACTGCTCAAGAAGGTCATCAAGGACGAGCTGCTGGAGAAGAAGGAACAGTTCGCAGACCCGAGGCGTACCGTCATACGCCCCGCCGCCGACGAGTTCAACGCCGAGGACTTCTACGCCGACGACGAGGTGGTCATAACCATAAGCCATAGGGGATACATCAAGCGCACCGCCTTGCAGGAGTTCCGCACGCAGGAGAGGGGAGGCATAGGGCAGAAGGGCTCAAGCACAAGGGACGACGACTTCATCGAGTACATCCACCTGGCGACAATGCACAACACGATGCTCTTCTTCACCCAGAACGGGAAGTGCTACTGGCTCAAGGTCTACGACATCCCCGAAGGGGCGAAGAACACCAAGGGCAGGGCAATACAGAACCTGCTCAACGTGGACGGGGACGACAAGGTGAACGCCTGCCTCTGCATACGCAAGCTCTCCGACCCCGACTTCTGCAAGAGCCACTACGTGATGTTCTGCACGAAGGAGGGGCTCGTCAAGAAGACGTGCCTCGAGGACTACAGCCGCCCAAGGCAGAGCGGCATCATCGCCGTCAACATCAACGAGGGAGACCGACTGATAAGCGCCCAGCTCACCAACGGCACAGACGAGATAGTGATAGCGAACCGCAACGGAAGGGCGATACACTTCACGGAGGACTGCGTAAGGCAGATGGGAAGAGCCTCGTCAGGTGTGGTGACTATGAAGCTTGACGGCGACGGCGACGAGGTGGTGGGAATGGTGGTGGTGAACGACCCCCTGCACGACAACATCGTGTGCGTCAGCGAGAAGGGCTTCGGCAAGCGTAGCCTCGCTTGTGACTATCGTGTGACCGGCCGCAGGGCGAAGGGCGTGAAGACCCTCGACGTTACCCCAAGGACGGGGAAGCTCGTGACCATCCGCACCATAGACGACAGCCAAGACCTGATGATAATCAACAAGAGCGGCGTGACCATACGCCTGCACGCTGACACCATACGCCTCACGGGAAGGGTGGCGCAGGGCGTGAAGCTCATCGACATAGAGAAGAGGGGAGACGTGATAAGCAGTGTCTGCGTCGTGCCCCGCGAGGACGAAGAGACAGTGGACGACAACCAAGACCATAACTAATACTACACTTACGCTATGAAACGAGTTCTATTATCAATCGTGATGCTGACCCTCGTAGGCTCGGCATTCGCACAGACCCCCGAGGAGAAGGCTGCCCTCAAGGCTGCCCAGAAGGAAGCCAAGGCGCAGATGTCAAAGGGCATCGCCCTAAGGGACGAGGTGAACACTCTCTACAACGAGATCCAGGCGGAGCAGGAGAAGGGAGAGAAGGCTAAGCAAGGCCTCATTGAGGCTAACCAGCAGAAGATAAGCGAGAAGTCGCAGGAGGCGCAGGAGCTGCTGCTCACCGCCCTCCACAGCGGCAACATCGAGGAGAAGAAGCTCTTTGAGCTGTGCAACGCCCTCGACTTCGTGAGCAGCCAGCTGCTTAACCCCGAGCTGGAGAAGGCGTCGCAGCACGAGGACTTCGACACGCTGCTCTTCGCCAAGTCGGTGGACGGCGTGTGCCAAGGCTGCTACGGAGTGCTCCAGTACGGCAACCCCAAGGACGAGACGCAGAAGGTGACCATCGCCAACGACCAGCTGAAGATGCCCAAGCTGATGATCTACTACGCCTACCTCAGCATGTTCTACATCGAGACGAAGAACATAGACGGAGCGGCGGCTGCGCTCGACAAGTACGCCAGCTTCGCCTCCGACTACCCCCTCGTGGCTGACGACGACGCTGTGGTCAACCCGCAGTACCCCGTGAGCCAGTTCGCCTTCAACCTCTACTACACGGCTTACGAGATGAAGGACTTGGAGAACTGCGAGCGGTACTACCGCCAAGCCCTCGAGTACGACGACCCCGAGAGCCACAACTTCGTCATCAGCAGCCGCCCGCAGCTCTACAAGGACCTTGGCGACACCATCAGGTGGAAGGCTGCCCTTGAGGACATGGCGCACGACTACGCGGGCGAGGAGGCAGGCGAGACAGCTATGCAGAACCTGCTCTCCATAGCAGGAGGGCAAGGCACGGAGGCTATGACGGCAGAGGCCGACCGCCTTCTCTCCTTGTACCCCGAGAGCAAGGTGGCTAACTACGGCAAGGGCTACAGCCTCTTCGCACAGGAGAAGTACGAGGAGGCGCTGGCGTACTTCCAGAAGTCGGTGGAGATAGACCCCGAGTACATCGAGGGTAACTTTATGGCTGGCATGACGCTCTACCGCCATGCGCTGGAGAACTACTACCAGTACATCGACTCGAAGAAGTACAAGACGGACGCAGAGATGCAGGAGGCCGAGGAGAAGTACGTCAAGTCGTACTTCCGCCAGGCTAAGGACTACTTCGAGACCTGCCGCGCCCTCGAGCCCGACAAGATAGACGACTGGGCGGGACCGCTTCAGAACATCTACAAGAACCTCGACGAGACCGAGAAGGCAGCCGAGATGGACGCTCTGCTCAAGGGCGCATAACGCCTCGCTTGCCCTATGCATAACCCCTCCCCTCCCCACAGCTTGAGAGAGGAGGGGGCTTTATTCGCTCGTCAACTCCGCGGCAACCCATAGCCTTATATGCCTACAGTCACAGCAACCTTTAGTGCATCAAACTCGTTCGACGAACGTTTTGGAACTGGTCCGTCGGAGGGCTTGGAACCGGTCCGTCGGAGGGCTTGGAACCGGTCCGTCGGAGGGCTTGGAATCGGTCCGTCGGACCTTTTGGAATCGGTCCGTCGGAGGGTTTGGAATCGGTCCGTCGGACCTTTTGGAATCGGTCCGTCGGACCTTTTCCAACTCGTCCAATGAAGCCATATTAGCCCCTCCGCAATGATGAGACGCTGCCTCCTCTTGCTCCTGCTGCTGCTCCCCGCCGTCGCCCGAGCCGACGACCCGCTTAAGCTGCGGTCGCTCATGAGAGACGCGCGGACTGCCCTTAAGTCAGCCTCCGGCCAGACCGACGCTGAGCAGGGGCTGTTGGCTGTGGCGGACAGCAGCCTCGTCGCCGACGGGCAGAGGGCGGAGATATACTACCTCTGCGCCAGGCTGGAGCTTAGCCGGAACGACGCGGAGAACCTACGGCTCTACCTGGGGCAAGAGTACGACACCCTGGCCTTCTTCCAGACTATCCTCAGGATGCACCAGTACCTGCTCCGCTCGGACAGCGCCGCCCTTAAGAACCCGCACGCCAAGAAGAGCCGCAGCCTGCTCCTGAGGCACAGGATGAACCTGCTCGCCGGAGGCAAGTACCTGCTCTCGAAGGAAGAGTACAGCGAAGCCTTCCCCTACCTTGACATGTACCTGCGCGTGCCCGAGGAGCGGCTCATGGCTAAGGACGACTACCTCAGGGAGGACACGCTGCTGCCCAAGGTCTCGTTCTGGGCTACGATGGCGGCCTATAACTCCGACAACCCCCGAGGCGTGCTCCGTCACATAGACCTCGCCATAGAGGGGGCGACGGAGGCACAGCGGGCGTCGCTCTGGGAGTGCAAGACGAACTGCTACCTCGCCCTCGGGGACTCCAGCGCCTGGCTCACGACGCTGCTCTATGGAGTGAGGAACTACCCAAGGCACGACTACTTCTACCTCCACCTCGTGGACTACTACAACGGCAAGGGCTTCTTCGAGCGGGGACTGCTCATGAGCGACAGCCTCCTGCACGTGGTGGGAGAGAGGAGCATCTACTGGTTCGGCAAGAGCCAGATGTACCTCGGGATGGCTGACTACGACGGCTGCATCGAGGCGGCGGACAACGTGATAGCCCTCGACACCACCTTCACCGACGCCTACTACGACAAGGGCATAGCCTTCCTGAACAAAGCCGTCCTCTTCAGCCGCACGATGGACACGGACATCCGCAGCGCCACGGGCAAGCAGGACTGGGTGAGACTGCGAGGGCTCTACCAGTTCGCCCGCGAGCCTCTGGAACGGGTGCGGGAGCTCGCCCCCGACGACAAGCAGAAGTGGGCAAGGCCGCTCTACACCATCTACCTCAACCTTAACCTTGGAGATGAGTTCGCTGAAATGGAGAGGATACTGGGCGACGAGCAGTAAGGCGTTGGCCAGCGCTCTCGTTATCCTATCCTGCTGCCTCGCCCTGACGGCTTGCTCGAGGGGAGGAGGGGCTGACGGGCGGCAGGCTATTGACACGCTTAACCAAAGGGCGTACGCCTTCCGCTACCGCGACGTGGACTCCCTCACACGCCTCTCCCAAGAGGCACTGAGCCTTGCGGGAGGCTACGACGAGTTCGCACTGCTCAACCTCTCCTACGCCGCCTACCAAAGGATGGACTTCCAAGGCGTGGACAGCCTGCTCGATGCCCTGACCGAGCAGAGCCACAACCAAGTAGCCCTGCTCTCGGCAGACGTTATGCGGATGAAGGCGGCACAGAGGATTAACGACGGCATCGGCTTCTACAGCGCCCGACGCTCCGCCCTGAAGCGCATGGCGAGGATAGAGGAGGAGCGCACCGACCTCAGCGAGCGGGACGAGCGGCTCTACCTATGGGCAACGAGCGAGTTCAACATCATCCTCTCCACCTACTACTTCTACCAAGAGAACGACTCCCTCGCAAGGCAGGCGATAGAGGAAGTAAGGAGGATGAACCTCTCGCAGAAAGACCTGGCGCAGTGGATATACTATAACTATATGGTAGGCTCGGGCGGCCTGACCAAGGACAGCGACCCGAGGAAGGTGACCCTCTCGGAGTTCGACCACCTCATCATCGCCTACTCCTTCGCCCGACGCCTCCAGTACATCTACTTCGAGGCTAACGCCCTTCAGTCGCTCTCACAGCTCTATGAGCATAACCGAGACCTCATAGAGCAGAACCGCCACGACGACTATAAGATGCTGGAGGCGCTGAACATGAGCTGGGCGGACGACGACCTCGCCCTCGCAATGATAGAGCACACGATATACCTCTTCAAGACGTACGGCGACCTCTTCCAGACCGCTTGCGCTTACCGCACGGAGGGGGAGCTGTTCTTCGGCAGAGGCGAGTACGAGCGTAGCATCGAAAGCTACGGGAACGCCCTGCACTGCGTCAACCTTCACCATCAGCGGTACTACACGGCTGCCGATACCCTCGTGCTGCTCGACACGCTTAGGGCGCAAGAGAGCAGGGAGGTGCAGTGGCTCTTAAGCCCCGACGTGCAGACCGTGCCTGAGTGGATAGCACGCATTAGGCAGCAGCTTAGCCTCGCCTACAGTGCGGTGGGCGACAAGCGAGCGAGCGACTACAACCGCAACGCTTACCTCGACATCCTGCAATACACTAACCAGAACGCTGAGCTGCGGGAGCGCAACCAACAGCTCGCCAAGGAGGCGCGTGCCGTCTGGCTACGCCTTGCCGCCGCCATCGTGGTACTGTTGCTCATATTCGTCGTCTCCCTTGCTTATCGCCGTAAGCTTAAGCGAAGGAACACTGACCTTACCCTGAAGCTGCGGAGGCTCGAGAGCGGAGACGACGTGCCGCCTGACCTTGCCAAGCTCGACGAGGAGAGCGAGCGGCTTGAGGAACAGCTGCAAGTGAGCCGCCGCAACCTTCGCTCCAACAAGGAGCGCAACGTGGAGAACAGGGCGAAGGTGTCGCTGGTGCGTGCCGTGATGCCTTATCTCGACCGAGTGGGGGGCGAGGTGACGAGGATGAGGCGCAAAGGGCAACCGACGGAGTTCAGCAAGCAGTACATAGTGGAGCTGGCGGCAGAGATAGAGAGGCTCAACGACGTGCTGACGCAGTGGATTAAGATACAGAAGGGCGACCTCGCCCTGCACATCACCACCGTGTCGCTCAGGAGGCTCTTCGACATAGTGGCAGAGGGTCGCTACGCCTTCGAGCAAAAGGGCTTGACCCTGCTTGTGGAGGACACAGAGGCGAAGGTTAAGGCGGATGAGGCTCTCACGCTGTTCATGATTAACACCTTAGCGGACAACGCCCGAAAGTTCACGCCAGAAGGCGGTACGGTAACGCTGAGGGCGGAGGAGACAGACGCAGGCTTCGTTGAGATTCAGGTGTGCGACACTGGGCAAGGTCTGACTGAGGAGCAGGCAGAGGCTGTTAACCGAGGCGACTTGTATGTGCAGCTTAGCGGCAAAGGTCACGGCTTCGGCCTGCTCAACTGCCACAGTATCGTGGAGAAGTACCGCAAGCACTCGTCGCTGTTCGGCTGCTGCCTGTTTGGGGTGATGAGTAAGGAAGGGAAGGGCAGCACGTTCTTCTTCCGCCTCCCACGTGTCTTGTCGCTGCTCCTCCTTTGCCTCACAACGGCTTTCGCTACAGCCCAAAGTGCGCAAGAACTCTACGACTCCGTCTATCAGTGCAACATCGAGGGGCGTTACGCCGACGCTCTTCGCTTTGGCGGCGAGGCACTGAGAAAGATAGACGGGCAAATGGAGCTTTTCGCACCGACTTCCGACAACATCCCCCGCGAGATCTCCGCATATCTGCACGGCGAGGATATGGATTTCAGCCTGATAATGGGCTTGCGCAACGAGCTCGCTCTCACCGCCCTTGCCCTGAATGACTGGAGGCTCTACAGCTACAACAACCGCATCTTCACACAGTTGCAGAAGTACGCTAACCAAGACAAGACGCTCCCCATATATTGCGAGCGGCTCGAGGCTTTCCGCCACACGGGTCGCCTGCTGCTTTTCCTCATAATCCTGTTCTCCATCGTCGCCCTCTTCCTTATATATAGGCTCTTCATCGGCAGCCAAATCGTGGGAGAGAAGACGCTGGAGCAACGGATAAACAGCTTCCTCGAGGAGCTTCGACGGAAGAAGACGGCACACATAGCGGGACTGCGGGACAAGCTCTCCAAGAGCCAGTACGAGGAGAGGCGCATCTACGTGCAGAACCAGATACTCGACAACTGCCTCTCCGCCATCAAGCACGAGTCGATGTACTACCCCTCCCGCATTCGCCTGCTTGCCGAGGGCTTGGAGACACGGCAGGACATCGAGCGGCTGGAGGAGATGGCAAACTACTATCGCCACGTCTACGGCATCCTCTGCTCGCAGGCGGACGACCAACTGGAGCAGCCCACATTCAAGCGTCAAGGCATATCTGTGCGCAGGCTCTTCGGCATTATGGCTGAGACCCATGACCGCCTTAGGAAGCGTGGCATAACGGCAGAGATGGACTTGCAGGAGATAGATGCGGCTGTGGTGGGCGACGAGACACTGCTCGCCCTCTTCTTCGACAATGTCTTAAGACAGATGGCGGAGGGTGCGCAGACCTTAAGCGTGAGAGCAAGGGAGCTTGGGCGCTTCGTTGAGTTGACTGTGCTGAACCCCTCTGCCTCGCCCACGGAACAAGAGCTTGTCGAGCTGTTCTCCCCCACGACGGGGCGGGTGGAGATGCTTGTGGCGAAGCAAATAATAAGAGAACACGACACGTATAGCGGCAATCCGGGGCTTCGTCTCTTCGCGAGACGGCAGGACGGCGGCTACATCATAGGTTTCACATTGCTAAAGAAGGAGGGAGTATGGACACATTCAGAGTGATAATCGTGGAGGACGTTAAGCTTGAGCTCAAGGGAACGGAGGAGATATTCCGCTCGGAGATACCCGAGGCTAAGATTATCGGGACGGCGAAGAACGAGAGTGAGGTGTGGAAGCTCTTCCGCATCGAGGCGCCAGACCTGCTGCTGCTCGACCTTGGGCTGGGCGGCAGCACGATGGTGGGTGTGGAGATATGCCGGCAGGTTCGCATACGCTATCCCCAGACCCACGTGCTGATATTCACTGGCGAGGTTCTTAACGAGCGGCTGTGGGTTGAGGTTCTTAACGCTGGAGCTGACGGGATAATCCTGAAGACGGGCGAGCTGCTGACCCGCGACGATGTGATGCTTGTTATGAAGGGACGAAGGCTGGTGTTCAACGAGCCTATCCTTGAGGCTATCGTGGCTCGCTTCAAGAAGTCAGTGTCGGCAGAGATACAGAAGAACGATGCCCTCATCAACTACGACATTGACGAGTACGACGAGCGCTATCTGCGCCATCTTGCCCTCGGCTACACGAAGGATATGATAGCGCAGCTGCGTGATATGCCATTTGGCACTAAGAGCCTCGAGAAGCGTCAGGCTGACCTTGTGAGCCGCCTCTTCCCAGAGAGCGAAAGGACTGGCGTTAATGCCACGAAGCTCGTGGTGAAAGCCCTTCAGCTGCATATCCTCGACCTCGACAACCTTTATCCTGATGACTAACCGCCTGCTGCTTACCTCTCTCATCCTTGCGGTGCTCGTTGCGGTAGCCTCGTGGCTCTTCTCCGCTTTAGGCTATCCTGTGGGCAACCTCTTCTCTCAGGAGGGCTTGCGCTGGTGCCTGCTTCACGGGTTCAGCGCACTGCCAGCCCGATGGTTCTGCACGTTCGTCTTGGCTTGCATTGCCGTGGGTTGCCTTGAGCGTAAGCGGTTGCGCAGGATGGCTGTCTACCTTGCCATCGTGTGGGTTCTTATGCTTGCCTTCGTCCTTTGGTCGGGCAGTCCCCTTAGGGGAGTAAGCGGAGGGCTGTACCCATCGCCCTTTGTGCACGCCCTGCCTTTGCTGCTTTGCCTCAGCGTCATCGTGGTAAGCTTGGCGATTAGCCCCAGCTCTGCCAGCGAGCTGCTGGTGCGGGGCATAAGACGTTACGCCATCCTGATAGTGTTCTACCTTATCATCTCGTTCATCGTGGCCGAGGTGCGCTTCCTATGGCAATAGACTACCGCTCGGAGCTCAACGACAGCCAGCTGGAGGCGGTGCTTTGCTGCGACGCTCCCTCGCTGGTCATTGCTGGTGCGGGCAGCGGGAAGACAAGGGTGCTGACGTATAAGGTAGCCTACCTGCTTGAGAACTACTACGAGCCTTACAACATCCTTGCCCTCACGTTCACCAACAAGGCTGCCGACGAGATGAGGCAGAGGATATCCTCGCTCGTCGGCGAGGAGAAGGCTCGCCGCCTTTGGATGGGCACGTTCCACAGCGTCTTCGCCCGAATACTGAGGCGTGAGTGCGACCTCATTGGCTACACGGCGGACTACACCATCTACGACATGCAGGACTCCCAGTCGCTCCTGAAGCAGATAATAAAGGAGGAGGGGCTTGACGACAAGCGTTACAAGCCTTCCGTCGTGGCTAAGCGCATCAGCGAGGCTAAGAACAATATGCTCACAGCCTCGGGGTATGCCAACAGCAGTGCCGCTCTTGCCCGTGACCAAGCATCGAGGATGGAGGCGGTGCGCACCATCTTCGCCGCCTACGAGAAGCGCCTCAAGGCGAGCAACGCCATGGACTTCGACGACCTCCTGCTCAACACCTACCGCCTGTTCTTAAGGCACGAGGACGTGAGGCAGCGCTACCAAGCCTTGTTCCAGTACGTCCTCGTGGACGAGTATCAGGACACGAACCGAGTGCAGCACCAGATAGTCTTGCAGCTGACCGAGGCTCACCACCGTGTCTGTGTGGTGGGAGACGATGCGCAGAGTATATATAGCTTCCGTGGCGCTGTGGTGGACAACATCCTCAGCTTCCAGCACCTTTACCCCGGCACTCGCACGTTCAAGCTGGAGCGCAACTACCGCTCGACGCAGAGCATCGTCGCAGCAGCCAACAGCCTCATCGCCCACAACAGCCAGCAGATACGCAAGGACGTGTACAGCAAGCGTGCGGTGGGGGAGCCTGTGGAGGTGTGCGAGGCTTACTCTGACAAGGAGGAGGCCAGCATCGTGTCTCGCAAGATAGAGGCTCTGCGCTTTCGTGAGGGCTTCGGGTGGAGCGACTTCGCAGTGCTTTACCGCACCAACAGCCAGAGCCGCGCGTTCGAGGAGGAGTTCCGAAGGCGGGGCTTCCAGTACCGCATCGTGGGCGGACTGTCCTTCTACCAGCGCAAGGAGGTGAAGGACGCTGTGGCTTATTTCCGCCTCTCCGTCAACCTGCACGACGAGGCTTCCCTCAACCGCATCCTTAACGTGCCTGGGCGCGGGATAGGCGACACGACGAAGGCGAAGGTCTTCCAGTGTGCCGACCGGCACGGCGTGCCTGCGTGGGAGGTGGTGGCAGAGCCTCGCAGGTTCTCGCTTAACGTCAACGAGGCGACGTGCCGAAAGCTGCTGTCTTTTGCCGAGATGATGCAGGAGGCTAACTCTATGGCAAGCGAGAAAGATGCCCACAGCCTCGCCCTGCACCTCGTCAGGGTGTCGGGCTTGAGGGACGACATCTTCCAGGGGCGTGAGCCTGAGGACATCGCAAGGCAGGAGAACTTGCAGGAGCTGCTCGACGGTGCAGCCTCGTTCGTCAGTGAGGCTAACGAGAGCGGTTATGGCACGTCGATGGTTGACTACCTGCAGAACATCTCCCTCCTCAGCGACATTGACGAGGGGGAAAACCTCTCGGGCGAGCGTGTGACGCTTATGACGATGCACTCCGCCAAAGGGCTGGAGTTCAAGGCGGTGTTCGTGGTAGGGCTTGAGGAGGGGCTGTTCCCCTCGATGATGGCTGACGGAGAGCGCAGCCTCGAGGAGGAGCGACGGCTCTTCTACGTGGCTATGACCCGCGCCGAGGAGCGGCTGTTCCTCACGTGGAGCCACAGCCGAATGCGCTACGGCAGGATAGAGAACAACCCCCGCAGCCGCTTCCTCGGCGAGATCTCAGGCAGATACCTTACCGGCGACCGCCCTGCCTCTGCCTCGTACGCACCCCAGCGGAGGCTTCAGCCCTCAGTCAGACCCGCACCAGCCCCTACGCCTTCTCCCTCCCCGTCCTCAGTAGGAGGCTTGAAGGTGGGAGCGAAGGTGGAGCACGCCCGCTTCGGCATAGGCATCGTCCGCCAGTTCGAGGGCGAGGGGCTCGACGCCAAAGCAATAGTCGACTTTGGCAGTAACGGGGAGAAGCGCCTTCTCCTGCGCTTCGCCAGGCTCACGCCTCTGGGCGACTGACCGCGGTCCCTGTATAGTACCCTCCGTGGTCTCTCTAATACAGTCGCCAGACAACCCCTCGCAAGGGGTTCCGTTGAACCCCTCGCAAGGGGTTCAGTTGGGCCCCTCGCAAGGGGTTGTCCGAAGGGTCTAATACAGGGACCACGGTCCCTCATAGTGAGTCGCCACGACGGCCCTACGCCACTCACGCGTATCGCCACCTGCGGGACACGAGGTAGAACACAGTGCAGCCGGCGGAGCAGATCAGCAGCAGCAGCGACGTTGAGCGCGGCACGTCGCCCAAGCCAGTCAGAGGGGCAGCCACGCCGCTTACTATATAAGGTATCGCCCCAACAAGCGCTGAGGCCATCCCCCTGTGCTCGGGGGCGGAGTTCATAGCCAAGGTAACAGCCACGGGCGTGAGTATGCCTATGCAGAAGAGCAGCACCACGACCGCCGCCTCGAACACTGCGAAGGGCAGCCCCAAGAACAGGGCGAGGGCTGAGAGCACACAGCCCGCCAGCAGCCCCCAGCAGCCCCACGCCTCGTCCCTCCTGAGGTTCTTCACCTTCATCACCAGCCCGCTGCCCAGGATGAGAGCCACGGCATTGCAGGCGAACAGCAGGCTGTACCGCATCGGCGTGAGCCCGAAGTGCTGCTGGAAGATGAAGGGCGAGGCGGACACGTACGACATCAGGGCGGCGTTGGCGCAGCTGAAGGTGAGTATCATCACCATACAGGGGCGGTTGCGCAGCACCTCCTTGTAGCCGAGGAAAGCCCTGCCCAAGGGCTCTCGCATCCTCTCCCCCTCGCCCAGCGTCTCCCTGAGCCTCGAACACTCGTAGAGCAGCCACAAGCTCCAAGCGGCAAGCACTGCGAACGTCCCCTGCCACGAGCTGAGGCTGAAGGCAGCACCGCCCACAAGAGGCGCCACGATAGGGGCTACGCCAAGCAGGGCGGAGAAGAGGGCGAAGTAGCGAGCCTCCTCATCGCCCGTGAACATGTCGGAGACCATCGCCCTCGATATGACCAGCGAGCTCGCCCCCGTCAACCCTTGCAGCAGGCGGAAGCATATAAGCGGCGCAATCCCCCACGAGAGCATACAGCCCACCGTGGCAAGGGCGAACAGCAGCAGGCTCCACACCAAAGGGCGCTTGCGCCCGTACTTGTCGGAGACAGGGCCCACAAGCACCTGCCCCAACGCCAGTCCCGCCAAGCCCGCGGTGAGGCTTAGCTGCACCAGCGAGGCGGTAACCCCGAAGTCCCGCGTCAGCCTCGGCAGGCAAGGCAGGTAGAAGTCCGTCACGAACGGACCGAACGCCGTAAGGTTTCCCAGAATAACAACTAATCTCTTCTTGCTCATCATCGCTTTACTACATTAAGAAGCCCGCACACGGAAAGCCAATCAGACTTACGTGCGCGGGCACCACATATTGCTTTGCGGGCGCAAAGTTACCCAATCCCGCCCTCCCCTCCAAGACAAATGAGATTAATTCGCCCCTATGCTCACACCTTAAGGGAGAAACGCGTAACTTCGCGGCAGTCAAACAAGTTAAATCAACACTTAAACAAGTTACATTATGATCAGCAACAAGCTACAAGATGCAATCAACGCTCAGATAGTAGCGGAGATGTGGTCGGCAAACCTGTATTTGTCGATGTCTTATTACTTTGCGGCGAAGGGCTACGAGGGCTTCGCCAAGTGGATGAAGGCTCAGGCCAACGAGGAGAACGAGCACGCCGAGCAGATGGCGCAGTACATCCTAAGGCGCGGAGGCGAGGCTAAGGTGGGAGCAATAGACGCTGTCCCGCAGGAGTGGGACTCCCCTCTGGCAGTGTTCGAGCACGTCTACAAGCACGAGTGCCACGTGTCCAGCCTCATTGATGCTCTCGTTGACCTCGCCTTAGCCGAGAAGGACAAGGCTTCGCAGGACTTCCTCATGGGCTTCGTCCGCGAGCAGGTGGAGGAAGAGGCTACGGCTCAGGGCATTGTGGACAAGATGAAGCTCGGCGGTCAGTCCGCTCTCTATCACCTCGACGCAGAGCTTGGCACGCGCAAGTAAGAGAAGTTAGCGTTACTAAGGAAGGAGGCTGCCAGTCACTTCGATGACTGGCAGCCTCTTGCAAGATTACACGAGAATGCCTAAGATATCAGTACGAGGCAAGGAGATGCCCGAGTCGCCCATCCGCAAGCTTGCGCCCTTGGCTGCCGCTGCCGAGGCTCGTGGGGTGCACGTCTTCCACCTTAACATCGGTCAGCCCGACCTGCCCACGCCTAAGATAGCCCTTGACGCTATCCGCAACATCGACCGCACCATACTGGAGTACAGTCCCTCGCAGGGTTACCTCAGTTATAGACGCAAGCTTGTGGGCTACTACGACAAGTTCAACATCAAGCTCTCGCCCGAGGACATCATCATCACCAGCGGCGGCAGCGAGGCGGTGCTGTTCTCCTTCCTTGCCTGCCTCAACCCGGGCGACGAGATAATAGTGCCAGAGCCTGCCTACGCCAACTACATGGCTTTCGCCATCTCGGCGGGGGCGGTGATACGCACCATAGCCACCACCATCGACGAGGGCTTCGCCTTGCCTAAGGTAGAGAAGTTCGAGGAGCTGATTAACGAGCGCACCCGTGCCATCCTTATCTGCAACCCCAACAACCCCACGGGCTACCTCTACACCCGCCGTGAGATGAACCAGATACGTGACATGGTGAGGAAGTACGACCTGTACCTCTTCTCCGACGAGGTCTACCGTGAGTTCATCTACACAGGCTCGCCTTACATCAGCGCCTGCCACCTTGAGGGGATAGAGCAGAACGTCGTCCTCATAGACTCCGTGTCGAAGCGTTACAGCGAGTGCGGCATACGCATCGGGGCTTTGATAACGAAGAACAAGGAAGTGCGCAAGGCGGTGATGAAGTTCTGCCAAGCACGCCTCTCGCCTCCCCTCGTCGGTCAGATAGCCGCAGAGGCTTCGCTCGACGCTCCCGAGGAGTACCTTAGGGACGTTTACGACGAGTACGTGGAGCGCAGGAAGTGCCTCATAGACGGGCTTAACCGCATCCCCGGGGTCTACAGCCCCATCCCTATGGGAGCGTTCTACACCGTCGCACGCCTCCCCGTTGACGACGCCGAGCGCTTCTGCCAGTGGTGCCTAAGCGACTTCAGCTACGAGGGCGAGACAGTTATGATGGCTCCCGCGGCAGGCTTCTACACCACTCCCGGGGCAGGCGTTGACGAGGTGCGCCTTGCCTACGTACTTAAGAAAGAAGACCTCACCCGAGCCCTCTTCGTCTTGAAGAAGGCTCTCGAAGCCTACCCCTCCACCAAGCCCCAGTGAGCTTCTCCTGGTACATGGCTCGAAGGCTCTACAGCGAGGGCAGCGGAGACAAGCGCGTGTCCCGCTCAGCCATCGTGATAGCCACCTCGGGCGTTGCCTTGGGGCTTGCCATAATGATCATCTCCATCTCCGTCGTCCTTGGCTTCAAGAGCAGCGTCAGGGACAAGGTGACGGGACTGGGCGGTCACATCCAGATAGTCAATTACCTTAGCCTCTACAACTTCGAGAGCGCTCCCATACAGCTCACCGACTCGCTCCTGCAAAGCGTAGGCAGCGTCGAGGGTGTGAGGAGCGTGATGCCCTTCTGCCAGAAGACTGGGATGCTGAAGACCGACAGCGCCTTTCAGGGCGTGGTCTTCAGGGGAGTGGACGAGAGCTACGACCTCACGTACCTGCGCTCCGTCCTTGTGGAGGGCGACCTGCAAGAGCCCTTCAGCCACGGCGAAGACACCAAGAGGCTTGTCATCTCAAGCTACCTTGCCCGCCAGCTCGGTCTCGGGGTGGGCAGCCGAGTGTACTCCTACTTCTTCGACGGCAGCCTCAGGGCAAGGCGCTTCACCGTCGCAGCCATCTACGCCACCAACCTCAGCGAGCACGACCGCAACCTCGTGTTCTGCGACTTCCAGACCGCCCACCAGCTCCTCGGCTACGAGCCTGACCAGGCAAGCGGGGCGGAGGTGCTTATCAACAGCTTCGACTCCCTCTCCGTGGTGAGCAGGCGGGTATCGTCGCTCGTCAACCACCGTCAGGACAGCTACGGAGCCTACTACACCACAGCCACCATCACCGACCTCTTCCCCAACATCTTCTCCTGGCTACAGCTGCTCGACCTCAACGTCGTCGTCATCCTTGTCCTTATGCTTGCCGTAGCCTGCTTCACCACCGTCTCAGGACTGCTCATCCTCGTGCTTGAGCGCACGCAGTTCATAGGCACTATGAAGGCGCTCGGGGCGACGAACCGCTCGCTGAGGGCGCTCTTCATCTACTACGCCCTGCTCGTCATCCTCAGGGGCATCGTGATAGGCGACGCGCTGGGCGTCCTCCTCTGCCTTGTGCAGAGGCACTGGGGTATCATTCGCCTCGACCCCTCGACGTACTACGTTGACCGCGTGCCTATCCTGCTCGACTGGCCCTTGACCCTTGGCGTGAGCTTGGCGGTGCTTGTCGTCTCCGTCCTCGTGCTTGTGCTGCCAAGCTACGTAGTGTCGCACATCCAGCCAGCCAAGAGCATTCGCTTCGAGTGACTTAGAGCCTCGAGGCATCATCCCCTACGCCTTTCCTTTCTAAAACCCCAAGGCTTCTGGCCGCGGCATCTACGTATAGGTGTCGCAGTGCACTCATTGAGTGCATCTGGGTCCACTCATTGAGTGCACCTGGGTCCACTCATTGAGTGGACCGGAGCCTACTCATTGAGTGGACCTGAGTCGACTCATTGAGTGTATTGTGAAAGCTCAGAGCTAATCGGCGCGGACACAAAGAGAAGGGGCGGAAGCCTTTGCTACCGCCCCTTATGGTCGTCGTTGCTTGCTGTGGGTCAGCCTATGTTGGGGAGCTCAAGGCCGTAGCCTCGCCTCTTGTCCACCACCTTGAGGAACGCCCCGATGACGAGGGCAGCCACTCCAAGGCTCGCGAGCATAATGAGGGGCGCTGTGTAGTTGAGCTGTGTGGCGTCCTCGACGCCCGGGTTGGTCGCGTCCAGCGTCTTGCCTATGAGCAGGGGGAAGAGCCAAAGCCCGATGTTCTGTATCCAGAATATCAGGGCGTAGGCAGAGCCTATTATCTTCGGCTCGACGAGCTTAGGCACGCTTGGCCAGAGGCTTGCCGGCACGAGTGAGAACGACGCACCGAGCACGAGGATGGTGAGGTAAGCCACCACAACGCCTCCCGCCTCGTTGCCCTTGAAGGCGGGAAGCACGAAGGCGAAGGTCAGGTGGCACGCCACGAGCAACAGACTGCCAAGCACGAGCATGGATGCTGCCTTGCCCTTGTGGTCGACGTAACTGCCCAGTATAGGCGTTATGCCCACGGCAAGCAGGGGGAACACGGCGAAGATGCTCTCGGCCGACTGGCGCATATAGCCCATGCAGCAGTAGCCCACGAGGGCGACGAGGGAGAGCGTGAGCAGGGAGTACTTGAGGCTCGTGCGCTTGACGAAGTTGAACATAAAGGCGGTGACAGCCACGACGAGCATGATGATGTACTGAATGATAGTGACGGACGTTGAAGCCCAGAATGAGCCTTCGGGCACGTCGGTGAAGGTGAGGTTGCACTGAAGCATGTTGACGGCGTACTTCTGGAAGGGGAAGATGGCGGAGTAGTAAAGCACGCAGAGCAGGGACACGAGCCAGAAGCCCATGCTCCTTAGTATCTGCCCCAGGTCACTGACGCGGAAGGGGTCGTCCTTCTCCTCCGCCTCGCCCGTCTGTGCGTCGAGCTTCCTGTCCATGAAGAAGTAGACCACGAACATCATAAGGGCAATGCACAGAAGCACCACGCCGAAGGCGACGGAGCGAGACACGTCCACCCTTCCGCCCAGCTTGGCGAAGAAGGGGGAGAAGATCATGCAGGTAGCCACGCCCATCCTCGCAAGCGCCATCTCAGAGCCCATCGCAAGAGCCATCTCGTGCCCCTTGAACCACTTCACTATCCCCCTCGACACCGTTATGCCCGCCATCTCCACGCCGCAGCCGAAGAGCATAAAGCCGCAGGCAGCTACCTTGGCGGAGGAGGGCATACCCTCGTAGAAGGGCGACACGCCCAGCTGCTCGAAGACGGGGATGTGGTTGAGGTGCTGCGTGAACCACACGTCTGCGCCGCTGCCCCTGAACGCCTCGCATATAGCGTAGTACTTGATGAACGCTCCGCACAGCATTACCGCCCCTGAGAGCAGGGCTGTGAAGCGCACGCCCATCTTGTCCAGTATGATGCCCGCGAAGATGAGGAAGAAGACGAAGACGTTGAGGAAAGTCTCCGAGCCTTGCATCGTGCCGAAGGCGGTGGAGTCCCAGCCCCGCTCGGTGAGCATAAGGTCTTTGATGGGCGAGAGGATGTCCATGAAGATGTAGGCGCAGAACATGGCGAGCGCCAGCAGCAAGAGGGCAGTCCATCGCAAAGCTGCCGAGTCTCTTAAGGTCTTTAGTTGATTAGTCATTATGTTATTGGGGTTTCGTCTAAGTCACTTAAGCCAGCGGTCGAGCCAGCGGAAGAAGGTGCGCTGCCAAAGCACCCCGTTCTGCGGCTTTAGCACCCAGTGGTTCTCGTCGGGGTAGAGCAACAGCTGTGCCGGTATGCCGTGCATCCTTGCGGCGGAGAAGGCGCTCTGCCCCTGAGAGGAGAGTATGCGGTAGTCCTTTTCGCTGTGAATGCAGAGGATGGGCGTGTCCCACTTATCGACGTAAAGGTGGGGGCTCTCCTTGAATGCCTTGCCCTCGCCAACACGGTCGGGGCTGCCTCCCATGTCCCAGTTGGGGAACCACATCTCTTCCGTCTCGAAGTACTGCTGCTGGGTGTTGAAGATGCCGTCGTGGGCGATGAACGCCTTGAAGCGCTTCTCGTGGTTGCCCGCAAGCCAATAGACGCTGTAGCCTCCGAACGACGCTCCTATGCAGCCAAGCCTCTGCTTGTCCACGTAAGGCTCTCGGCTAATATCATCGATGGCGGCGAGGTAGTCTTGCATGCACTGCCCGCTGTAGTCGCCCGATATCTCCTCCAGCCATTCCATCCCGAAGCCGGGCAGCCCTCGGCGGTTAGGCGCAATGATGATGTAGTCGTTAGCCGCCATTATCTGGAAGTTCCAGCGGTAGCTCCAGAACTGGCTAACCGGCTCTTGCGGTCCTCCCTCGCAGTAGAGCAGGGTGGGGTAGGAGCGTGAGGGGTCGAAGTGGCTTGGGTAGACGACCCAGCAGAGTTCCTGCTTGCCGTCGGTGGTCTCCACCCAGCGTTCCTTCACCTCTCCCAGTGCAAGCTGCGAGAGTATGTGGTCGTTCTCGTGTGTGAGCTGCGTCACGTCCTTCTGGATAAGGTAGATGTCGTCGGGGGCGGAGATGCTGTGCCGCTTGACGAGCAGTCCCTTGCCGTCGGGCATAAGGTGGAGGTCGGCATAGTCGTAGTCGCCCGTTGTGACGGGCTTGACGTTGCCCTTAAGGTCGGTGGAGTAAACCATAATGCGTGCCATCCACACGCCAGTGAAGAAGAGCCTCTGGTTGTCCGCCCACACAAACTCGTCCACACCGCTCTCGAAGCTCTCGGTGACATAACTCTTCTCTCCCGTCGCGAGGTTAAGCACGCAAAGGCGAGTGCGGTCGCTCTCGTAGCCGTCCCGCTCCATGCTCTTCCACGCCAGCATAGAGCCGTCGGGCGAGAACTGCGGGTCTTGGTCGTAGCCTGCGTTGATGTCTGTCTCGCTTTGGTTCTTCGCTTGCCGCTGCATTGAGATGGTGCTGTCTATCTCAGGCTCAACGTAGTCGGCAGGCTTGCACACGTTCTCGGTCTCCCCCGTCTCAGTGTTGTATAGGTAGATGTCGCTGTCCGTGCTTATAGCGTAAGCCACGCCCGTCTTTTTGCGGCTGGTGTAGGCTATGAGCTTGCCGTCAGGGCTCCAGCAGAACTCCTCCGTTCCGCCGAAGGGCAGCATGGGGCATTCGTAAGGCTCGCCCTCGAGCAGGTCTTTATCCTCGCTGACCTTCTCACCGTCGAACGAGGCGAGGAAGATGTGCGGGATGGTGGTGACGTACTGGTCCCAGTGCTTGTAGTTCATATCGTCAATCACCAGCCCCGTCGCCTTGGGCAGGTCGGGCTCTTTGGGCTGAATGCTTGGGTTGGCAGCCACTTCCCTTATGAGGATGACCTGTCTGCCGTCTGGGGAGAACTTGAAGCCCTCCACCTCGTCGTCGCCTTGGGTCAACTGCTTGCGGTAGCCCCCTTCTGCATCCATGCTCCATAGTTGCCCGTCGGATAGGTAGGCGATGCGCTTTCCGCCTGCAATGAAGGCAGGGTCGCTCTCGCTCTTGTCGCTTGTAGTGAGCTGCCTGAGGTCGCTGCCGTCCGTGTTTATCGTGCAGATGACTGTGTGGCTGCGGTTCTGCTCCACGCTGTAGTAAGTCACGCTGTATGCCACCAGCTTACCGTCTGGGCTTACGTCCATACTGCCTATCCTCCCCATTGCCCAAAGGGCTTCAGGGGTCATTCGGTCGCTCTCCAGCATAATGTCCGCCCGTCCGATAGGCGCTTGTTCTTGTGCGTCAGCCTCTGCCGCAAGTCCGATTAAGGCTGCTATGCTCATTGCTTTCAGTATATTCATAGTATTGCTTTAAGAGTTCATTCGTTATAGGATAGGGGAGTTTCATCTCTTCCCACGTTGCTTCCTTTGGTTCTCCTCAGCCAGCTTCTGCATAGCCTCCAGCCGTGCAGCCATTCCGCTTACCTTTTTCGGGTCGCCCTCGTGCTTTGCCTTGTATGCCTTCAGCTGTGCGTAGAGCTTGTCGTCGTTGGTGAACTTGCGCAAGCCCCACATCGTGAGTATACTGATAAGTCCGCTAAGGAAGTAGTAGTAGCAAAGCCCCGCGCTGTAGTCGTTGAAGATGAAGAAGAAGAATATAGGCATCAGGTACATCATCCATTTCATCATCTTCATCTGCTGTTCCTGCTCGGTCGACATAGCGGCATTCTGCTGCTGTCGCATTGATATCCACGAGTTCACCACGTTGGTCAGGGCGAAGAGCAGGCTGAAGAAGCTGATATGGTCGCCCAGCAACCAAATCTGCCTGTGCCAGCTGATGAGCGTGTCGTAGGTTGAGAGGTCGCTCACCCAGAGGAAGCTCTGTCCTCGCAGCTCTATGGCGTTAGGCACGAAGTTGAAGAGGGCTATCCACACGGGCATCTGAATGAGCATAGGCAGGCAGCCTCCCATCGGCGACACGCCGTACTGGTTGTACAGCTGCATCATCTCCTGCTGTTTCTTCATCGCGTCCTCTTTCTTCGGGTACTTAAGGTTCAACTTGTCTATCTCAGGCTTCAGCACACGCATACGGGCGCTGCTGAGATAGCTCTTGCGTGTGGCGGGGTAGACGATAGCCTTTACTATCAGCGTGAGCAGCAAGAGTACCAGTCCCATCGACATGCCGAAGCTCCTGAGGAAGTCGAAGAGGTAAATGATGAAGTAGCGATTAATCCAGCGGAACAGAGGCCAGCCGAAGTATACCAACTCGTGCAGGTTCAGGTCCTTGCCACTTGCCGAGAGCTTGTTGGCGGAGTGAAGTATGTGGAAGTCGTTCGGTCCCAGGTACATCTGCATCACAGTGCTATCCTTGCCCGAGGGGTCAAATAGCGCCTCCATCTGGGCGTGATACTCTTTCAGGTAGCCAGAGCCCTTCTCCAGTGGTTTGCTGCCAAGGGTGACATTACTGAAGTCTTGGTGAGCTATGATTATTGCACTGAAGAACTGGTTCTTGAAGGCAATCCAGTCTGCGCTCTTGTCCAGTGTCTTGTCCGCGTCCTTCGTCTCACTCAGTTTCTTGGTGCTGCCGTCGGTCAGTTGGTAGGTAAGGGTGCTGTATCTGTTTTCGAATGTGTAGCCCTTCTCCTGCTGCTTTGCCTTGTCCTGCCAGTCGAGGCTTATCTTGCGCAGGTTTGGCGTGAAGAAGTTTGAGAGATCCTCCGCCTTGATGGTCATATCCAGCATATACGAGCCGGGGCGCAGCTTGTAGCATATCCTCAGCGTGCCTTGGTTCTGTGCCCTCAGGAGCAGTGTGGCTGTCGAGTCCGTATGCTCCTCTGTGTCGAAGTAAAGCTGGCTAAGGTCTATGTTCTCAGTCTTGGCGGCAAGGCTCAAAGCGAGGCGGCTGTCCTCCGATGAGAGCAGCATCACGTTGCCGCCCTCTTGGTTCTTGTAGCCTAAGATCTCGGCTTGGCTCACTGTGCCGCCCTTGGTGCTTAGGGTTACTGCCACCTTGTCGTTGCTTAGGGTGATGTCACGGGCAGTGCCGCTTTGGTGGGCGAAGAAGAGGGCAGTGCTATCAGTGATAATGTTAGTTTGGGTCTCTTGTTTAGCCTCTTGCTTTGCGGTCTCTTCCGCTTGTTGCTGTGCGGCTTGCTCCTCTGCAGCCTTCTGCTGCTCAGCAATCTCCGTCTTGCTTGGGCGGCTCCAGTACCCGAAGCCTATCAGCACTGCGGCTATCAGCACGAAGCCTATGATAGTGTTCTTGTCCATTGTGGGGTCTTATTTGTTGATGCACGCCTTTATGAACGACAGGAAGAGCGGGTGGGGGTTAAGCACTGTGCTTGAGTACTCGGGGTGGAACTGCGTGCCTATGTACCATCTCAGCTGGGGTATCTCCACTATCTCCACCAGGTTGCTGTCGGGGTTGCTTCCCACGCAGAGCATGCCGTTCTGCTCGAACTCCCTTAGAAAGCCGCTGTTGAACTCGTATCGGTGGCGGTGTCTCTCCTCCACGCTTGCCACTCCGCCGTAAGCCTCTGACGTCTTGCTGCCCTGCTTAAGGTCGCACTTATACGCCCCCAGCCTCATAGTGCCGCCCATCTGGGTGATGTTCTTCTGCTCCTCCATTATGTCGATGACGTTGTGCTGTGTCTTAGCGTCCAGCTCACGGCTGTTAGCGTCCTTATAACCCAGCACATTGCGGGCGAACTCCACCACCATCATCTGCATACCGAAGCAAATGCCGAAGCAGGGAACGTCGTGCGTGCGAGTGTACTCGCAGGCTGTTATCTTCCCCTCCGTGCCTCTGTTGCCGAAGCCAGGGCAGATGACCACCCCGTCGAAGCCCCTTAGCTGCTCCTCCACGTTCTCCCGTGTTATGTACTCGCTGTTCACAAACTCGAGCCTCACCTTGCGGTCGCAGTACGTGCCTGCCAGCGAGAGGCTCTCGCGTATGCTCTTGTAAGCGTCTTGCAGGTCGTACTTGCCCACCAGCGCTATGCTAACCTCCTCTGTGGCGGCTTCCCTGCGCTCGAGGAACTTGCGCCACGGACCCAGCTCGGGTGTCTCGCCCGGCTCTACGCCCAGCTTCCTCAGGATGGTAGCGTCCAGCCCTTGGTTGAGCATATTCACAGGCACTTGGTAGATGCAGGGCAAGTCCTCGCTCTGCACCACGGCTTCGAAGTCCACGTTGCAGAAGTGCGCCACCTTCCTGCGTATGTCGTCGCTCAGGTGATGCTCGGTGCGCAGCACGAGGATGTCAGGCTGGATGCCCGCGCTAAGCAGCTGCTTCACGCTGCTCTGAGTAGGCTTCGTCTTCAGCTCCCCAGCGGCGGCGAGGTAAGGCACGTAGGTGAGGTGAACGTTCAGGGTGTTCTTGCCCATCTCCCAGCGCATCTGCCTTATAGCCTCGAGGTAGGGGGCGGACTCGATGTCCCCTATCGTGCCGCCTATCTCGGTGACCACGAAGTCGAAGTCTCCCGTCCTTCCCAGCAGCATTATGTTGCGCTTAATCTCGTCCGTTATGTGCGGTACGACCTGTATCGTCTTGCCAAGATAGTCACCCCTGCGCTCCTTCTCTATCACGTTCATGTAGATGCGCCCCGTGGTGATGTTGTTAGCCCGTGTGGTGTGCACCCCCGTGAAGCGCTCGTAGTGGCCGAGGTCGAGGTCAGTCTCCTTGCCGTCCACCGTCACGTAGCACTCGCCGTGCTCGTAGGGGTTGAGCGTGCCGGGGTCGATGTTGATGTAGGGGTCGAACTTCTGTATGGTAACCCTGCATCCTCTTGCCTGAAGGAGCTTGCCGATGCTGCTGGATATTATGCCCTTGCCGAGGGAGGAAGCCACGCCTCCCGTCACGAAGATGTACTTAGCCTCTGCCATAACCTTTTATGCCATTTGCGTGCAAAGGTAGCGCAAAATAAGTACCTTTGCAAGCAATGCGCAGAGCATATATCTTTATTGCCCTCATTACGTTCTCTATAGGCGTTCGCTCTCAGAGCATTGACAGCCTCTCCCGCCTGCGTATGGACAGCCTTATAGCCGCTAAGCGCATTGCCGACCGCAAGGCTGAGCTTGAGCAGGACATCACCCCCTCCAACCCCTACGCCTTCCGCCTGCTGCTGCCCGGCACGCTCTACAACAGCACCCTCACCCACACCCTCGGCATCCGTTGGCAGCCCGAGGGCAAGCAGCCAGCCCCCAAGGAGGAAGCCCACCTGCTCGTGGAGGCTATCGACCGCCAATACGCCCGCCTCTACGTCACGCGCCCCTCGCTCGTGGGCATCACCGAGGAGCATATCCTCCAGGAGCCACGCCTCAAGAGGGGAGTGGAAGAGCCCTTGGGCAACGAGGTCAGGCTCACGGATATGGTGGTGCCAGTTGACCTCAGCGGGACGTTCAACGAGCCAGTCATTATCCAGCCCCATCGCCCTCGCTTCTGGACTGTGAAGGGCAGCGGCTCTCTGCAGGCTACTCAGAGCTACTACAGCGACAACTGGTATCAGGGGGGCGAGGCTAACTACGCCGCCCTCTCGACGCTGACCATCGAGGCTGACTTCGACAACCAGCAGAAGCTTCAGTGGGACAACAAGCTCGAGCTTCAGCTCGGCTTCCAGACGAGCAGCGACACGGTGCATCAGGTGAAGGTGACGAGCAACCTGCTCCGCTACACCACAAGCCTCGGATACCAGGCCGCCAAGGACTGGTACTACACCTGCTCCCTCGTCAGCTACACCCAGCTTATGCGCTACTACGACACCAACGCCTACACCTACTCCACCCAGTTCGCCTCGCCGCTGGACATCACCCTCTCCCTTGGCATGACGTACAAGTTCGAGACGCGGGGCGGCAAGTTCTCGGGCTCCCTCCAGCTCTCGCCCATCGCCTATAATATGCGTTACGTGGGCGTGGACTCCCTCAGGGAGCACTACAGCGTGCCAGACGGCAAGAATGCCTACCACAACTTCGGCCCGTCGCTCTCCCTCAGCTACACGCTGCAGCTCCTCAGGAACGTCTCGTGGGAGAGCCGCCTCTACTACTTCACCAACCTCAGCTACGTGGACCTGGAGTGGGAGAACACCTTCTCCTTCACCATCAACCGCTACCTCTCCGCAAAGCTCTTCGTCTATCCCCGCTTCGACGACAGCAGCCCCGCCTACAAGGGCAGGCACGGCTACCTCATGCTCAAGCAGTGGCTCTCCCTTGGCCTCAGCTTTGACTTCTGACCATCCCCAGCCCTAAGCGAGCGTGAAGCCTCACGGTTACCTTTGACAAAGGGGTACGGCTGCCTTTCATAAAAAGGAGCTGCTGGTCTTTGCGAAAGGGAGCGGCTGGTCTTTGCGAAGAGGAGCGGCTGGTCTTTGCGAAGAGGAGCGGCTGGTCTTCGCGAAGAGGAGCGGCTGGTCTTCGCGAAAGGGAGCGGCTGGTCTTCGCGAAGAGGAGCGGCTGCCTTTGACCAAGGGTAACGGTGAGGCGTTAAGCCTCCTTAGCGTGTGCTTTAACTACTTCCCGACGCAGAAGTGGCTGAAGATGTTGCTCAGGACCTCGTCGCTGGTTACCTCCTCTCCCGTTATCTCCCCAAGGTGATGGAGGCAGAGACGTAGGTCTTCGGCCACAAGCTCCGCCGACGTGCCTTCCCCGAGTGCCTTACGCACCCGCTGGAGGTCGCTAAGGGCGAGGCGGAGCGCCTCGTAGTGGCGGAGGTTGCTGACCACGGTCTGCCCCTCCGTGGGCTGCGGGGCGGAGGCGAGGAGCTGCTCTTTAAGCTCCTTGAGACCAGTGCCGTTGATGGCTTGGAAGGAAGGGGTCTTGTTCAGGATGTGGATTACCGTCTGCCCAGGGGTCGTGGGGATGACTGGCTCTGGCACCCCAGGCTCTGTGACGATGAGGATGATGCGTGCCCGTGCGGCTGCCTTGAGGCTGCGCTCTATGCCGAGCCGCTCGAGGCTGTCCTTAGCGTGCCTTATGCCTGCTGTGTCGACGATGCGGAAGAGCGTGCCGCCTATCACAAGGGTGTCCTCAACGGTGTCGCGTGTCGTCCCCTCCACGGGGCTGACGATGGCACGGTCGTCCTGCAAGAGGGCGTTGAGCAGTGTGCTCTTGCCCACGTTGGGGGCTCCGACTATGGCCACTGGCACTCCCTCACGGAGGGCGTTGCCGTCACGGAACGAGCTGACGAGGCTCTGCACCCTTTGCTCCGCCTCAAGGCAAAGGCTGGAGAGCTGGCTGCGTGGGGCGAACTCGAGGTCTTGGTCGCTGAAGTCGAGCTCAAGCTCCAGCAGGGAGGTGAGCCTGAGGAGCTGGGAGCGCAGCTCTTGGAGCGAGCGTGAGAAGCCGCCTCGGAGCTGGCTCATGGCCATGCGGTGCTGCGCCCGTGTCTCGGACGCTATGAGGTCTGCCACCGCCTCGGCTTGGGTGAGGTCGAGCTTACCGTTGAGGAATGCCCGTTGGGTGAACTCCCCCGCTCGGGCGAGCCTTGCCCCGAGGTCGAGGAGGAGACGAAGCACGGTCTGTAGGACATAGGGGCTGCCGTGGCAGGAGAGCTCCACGCAGTCCTCGCCGGTGTAGGAGCGTGGCGAGCGGAAGACAGACACCATCACCTCGTCCACGGTCTCGCCCGTGCTGGGGTCAGTCACTCTGCCATAGTGCAGAGAATGCCCTTGGGCTTGCGTTAAGTCTTGGCTAAAGAGGGTGTTGGCAATGCTGATAGCCTTAGCGCCTGAGAGGCGTACCACGCCCAGCGCCCCGCCCGAGGGCGTGGCTATGGCGCAGATGGTGTCTGAGGAGTTAAGAGCCTCCGAGCTCGGCATTGCGGATGGCTTTCTCTTGCGCCCTTAGGCTCTCTGTAAGGCTCTCGGTGTCTGCCTCGAGCTTGAGTATCTTGGGCTTAAGGCTGCTCTTCTCGGAGGAGGTGGCGTGGGCGTAAGAGAGGCGCAAGTCGCTTAGGGAAGCCTTCCACTGGCTGAGGACTGAGCTGTCCTGCTGCCACTTCTCGGCAAGCTTGCGGGCTTGAGGGTTGCGGAAGTCGGAGAGGCTGTGGCAGACGTGGCTCGGGGAGACGATGAAGGTGAAGTCGCTCTGCGCCGAGCCTTGGCTAAGTCCTCGGCACTCGCTGAGGCGGCTCTTGGCTTGTGTTATCTCCCCCTGCTCGCCCCAAGTGAGGCGTATGTCGCTTAGGCGTGCCAGCAGGCGAAGCTGCTCCTCGCCCACTTCCTCCTCGAAGTAGACCCGGCGGGCAGCGTTGGGGATGAAGTAGTAGACGCAGACGCTGTCGGGCGACGTGCACCTGTCGGAGGCGAAGCAGCCGATGTTATACGCCTCGTCTACGAGCATCAGGTAGTCGTTGGCGGGGGAGTTGAAGGGCATGCCCACGTTCTCGGGCGAGAGGAAGCGGTGCTCGTCGGCGTCGAAGCGTGTCATATAGATGTCGTAGCCACCCAAGCCCTCGCTGCCCTGCTGGGCATAGTAGAGCGTCACTCCGTCTGGCATCATATAGGGGTAGTTGCAAGGGGTGTAGAGGTCTTCCGCAAGCCCTTCGAGCTGCTGCGCCTCCCCCGGCTGCCCGCCGAAGAGGTCGGCGGAGAAGAGCTGCAAGACCCCGTTAGAGGCGGGAGCGGAGTAGTAGACCTTGTCCTTCATCTCAGGCATAAACAGCGTGCCGTCTCCCCCTTCGAGCCCCTGGAGTGAGGAGGTGGGGCGTATCGTGCCGCTCTCCTCGCTGAGGCAGAGGGCAGAGAGAAGGCTGTCCTTAGGGACGATAAGGCTGTCGAAGACGACGACCCTCTCCACGGCAGCCAGCTTCGAGGCAGCCCTGCGCACGTATTGCAGCTTAAGCTCGAGGGAGTCGGTGTTCTGCCTTCTTCGCTGAAGCTTGCTTATCTCTGTGCTGAGCAGAGACTCTGCTTGGGAGAAGTCATAGCTTGCCAAGGCTTCGTCCACGGTGATGGTGTTCTTCTTGCTCTGCCCTAAGCAGGTGGGGGCAAAGCAGCAAGCGAGGAGGGATAGCAACAGGTAGCGCCTCATTTCTCCTTTAGGTATTCGTGCATCGAGGCTGCGGCTCGCCTTCCGTCTCCCATAGCAAGGATGACGGTCGCCCCGCCCCTGACTATGTCTCCGCCTGCGAAGATGCAGGGGATATTGGTCTGCATCCCCTCGTTCACCACGATGGTGTTCTTACGCCCAAGCTCCAAGCCCTCTATGCTTCGAGGCACAATCGGGTTGGGGCTTACGCCTACCGCCACAATGGCTTGGTCGATGGGGATGGTGACGGTAGCGCCCTCGATAGGGATGGGGCTGCGCCTCCCGCTTGCGTCTGGCTCACCGAGCCTCATCTTCTGCAAGACGACCTCGCAGACGTTGCCCTTCTCGTCGGCGTGATACTCTATCGGGTTGTGCAAGGTCATAAACTCTATGCCCTCCTCCTTGGCGTGCTTCACCTCTTCTATTCGGGCAGGCATCTCCTGCTCGCTGCGGCGGTAAGCGATGAACACACGCTCCGCTCCGAGGCGCTTGGCGGTGCGGCAACTGTCCATAGCCGTGTTACCACCGCCCACGACCATCACGTTCTTGGCTTTCTGCACGGGGGTGGCGTACTCGGGGTTGCTTGCGTCCATCAGGTTGACACGTGTCAGGTACTCGTTGCTCGACATCACGCCGTTGCTGTTCTCCCCGGGGATACCCATAAAGTTAGGCAGTCCCGCACCGCTGCCCACGAAGATGCCCAGGAAGCCCTGCCGCTCAAGCTCGTCCACCGTCACGGTCTTGCCTATGATGCAGTCCTTAACGAAGCGCACGCCTATCTTCTCAAGGTTGCTTATCTCCACGTCCACGATGGCGTTGGGCAGGCGGAACTCGGGGATGCCGTACTTAAGCACCCCGCCTATCTCGTGCAGAGCCTCGAAGACAGTGACCTCGTAGCCCAGCTTAGCCATATCGCCAGCGAAGCTCAGTCCGCTCGGTCCACTGCCCACGACGGCTACCTTCTTGCCGTTAGGCTCAGCCACCTCAGGCAGAGCCATCATGCCGCTCTCCCTCTCGAAGTCGGCTGCGAAACGCTCAAGGTAGCCTATAGCCACTGGCTGCTCCCCCATCTTGACGTGGATGCACTCACGCTCGCACTGCTTCTCTTGCGGGCAGACACGTCCGCAGACGGCAGGAAGGGCGCTCGTGCTCTTAAGCACACGGGCGGCATTAAGGAACTCTCCCCGCTCTATGTTCTTGATGAACGAGGGGATGTTGACACCAACAGGACAGCCTTGCATACAGGTAGGCTTGGCGCAGTCGAGGCAACGACGAGCCTCCGTCAGTGCCTGCTCCACGCTAAGCCCTTGGTTGACCTCCTCGGTGCGTGTCGTGGCACGATAGGCGGCATCCAGCTCAGGCATCTTGCACCGCTCTATCTGCGTGCGCTCCTTCGCCTTCATGCTCTTGCGAAGCTGCTCACGGTAGGGTGCGTTGCGGTCGGTAAGCTCTGAGACGGGGGTCGTCGTGTCCATCTTCGAAGCGTCGGAGGAACGGTACGCAAGCATTGCCTCCGCCTCTTGAGCCTTGAACGCACCGCTGCGGCGGAGCATCTCGTCGAAGTCAACCTCGTGTCCGTCGAACTCAGGGCCGTCGACGCAGACGAAGCGTGTCTTCCCTCCCACCGTCACACGGCAAGCACCGCACATACCCGTGCCGTCCACCATAATAGTATTAAGGGAGACATCGGTGGGGATATTGTACTTCTTGGTCAGCAGGCAGCAGAACTTCATCATGATGGCAGGACCTATGGCGAAGCACTTGTCTACTCGCTCCCGCTTAATCACCTCCTCCATGCCCACGGTCACCACGCCCTTCTGCCCGTAGCTTCCGTCGTCCGTCATAACTATCACCTCGTCGCTCACCTTGCGTATCTGCTCCTCAAGGATGACGAGCTCCCTCGTCCTGCCTGCTATCACGCTAACGACCCTGTTGCCAGCCTCCTTAAGAGCCTGGGCGATAGGGAGCATCGGGGCGGTGCCTACGCCTCCGCTGGCGCAAAGCACAGTGCCGTAGTTCTCTATCCTCGTCGCCCTGCCCAGCGGACCCACAACGTCAGCTATGCAGTCCCCCTCCTTCATCGAGCAGAGCTTGCTTGTGCTTGCCCCCACTGTCTGCACCACGAGGGTTATAGTGCCTCGCTCCCTGTCGCTTGCGGCTATGGTGAGGGGTATGCGCTCCCCCTTCTGGTCGGTGCGTATTATCACGAAGTGTCCCGCCCGTCGTGCCTTGGCTATCAGCGGTGCCTCTACCTCCAGCTCGAACACCTTCTCGCTGAACTGTGCTTTCCTTACTATCTTGTTCATGGTCGTCTTAGTTAATGTACTCACAGCCCATATAGGGGACTAAAGCCTTTGGCAGCCGCACGCCCTCGGGGGTCTGGTTGTTCTCCAGCAGAGCGGCTACTATGCGTGGCAGAGCCAAGGCGCTGCCGTTGAGGGTGTGGGCGAGTTCCGTCTTCTTGGTTGCGGTGCGGCGGACACGGCACTTAAGGCGGTTAGCCTGATAGGTGTCGAAGTTAGAGACGGAGCTTACCTCGAGCCAGCGCCCCTGCGCCTCGCTGTACACCTCGAAGTCGTAGCAGATAGAGCTGGTGAAGCTCATGTCCCCTCCGCAGAGGCGCAGCACACGGTAAGGCAGCTCGAGCTTCTGGAGCAAGCCCTCCACGTGCTGGAGCATCTCCTTGTGGCTCTCGTCGCTATGCTCAGGCGTGTCTATGCGCACTATCTCCACCTTGCTGAACTCGTGCAGGCGGTTAAGCCCCCGCACGTCCTTGCCGTAAGAGCCTGCCTCACGGCGGAAGCACTCGGTGTAGGCACAGTTCTTAAGGGGCAGCTGCTTCTCGTCTATGATAACGTCACGGTAGATGTTCGTCACAGGCACCTCGGCGGTGGGGATAAGGTAGAGGTCGTCCACCTCGCAGTGGTACATCTGCCCCTCCTTGTCGGGCAGCTGCCCAGTGCCGTAGCCGCTGGCAGGGTTGACCACCGTCGGGGGCATAATCTCCTCGTAGCCAGCCTTGCGAGCCTCGTCGAGGAAGAAGTTGATTAGCGCCCTCTGCAGCTGTGCGCCCTTGCCGCGGTAGACGGGGAAGCCAGCGCCCGTTATCTTCACCCCGAGGTCGAAGTCGATGAGGTTGTACTTCCTTGCTATCTCCCAGTGCGGCAGCACGGCTTGGGGGTTCTCGGGCACAGTGTCCCAGTTGCCCACCGTGTCGCCCTCCTTGCACTCACGCAGCGAGCTGCGCACCACGAGGTTGTCCTCCGCCCCAGTGCCTTCTGGCACGATGTCGTAGGGGATGTTAGGTATAAGGCAGAGCCTTTGGGTGAGCGTCTCCTCGAGCTCGGTCTTGCGGGTCTCCAGCTGGCGGCTCTTCTCCTTAAGCTCAGCCACCTGCCTCTTGCTCTCTTCAGCCCCCGCCTTGTCGCCTTGCTTGAGGAGCATGCCTATCTGCGAGGCCATCTTCTTCCCCTCGGCGAGGCAGTTGTCCAGCTCCCTTTGCGTCTGTCTGCGCTGGCGGTCGAGCTCTATCACCTCTTCCACAGCCTTGCGGGCCTCGGGCAGGTGCTTCTTCTCCAAGCCCCTTACCACGCGCTCGGTCTCTTCCGTAATCAGTCTTAGTGTAAGCATAACGTCTTTCTTGGTCTTCCAAGGCGCAAAGTTAGCAAAATATGCTTTAAGTGTCCGCAAAGCCTCAATAAAAGCGGCCGCCGGCCCTCAACGAGGCTTCCGCCGCTCCTGTAATACCATCGCCGCAGTGCCTTCACCGAAGGCATCAAAGTGCCTTCACCGAAAGCACCAAAGTGCCTTCACCGAAGGCATCAAAGTGCCTTCACCGAAGGCATCAAAGTGCCTTCACCGAAAGCATCAAAGTGCCTTCACCGAAAGCACCAAAGTGCCTTCACTGAGGTCACTCCGACATGTAACGGCAACCGCCCCCGCAGTCTCTAAGGTACTGAGGGGGCGGCATCAGTGTATGAAGCCTTAAGGCTTCGGCGGGAGTATTGTCATTCCCAAAGGGTGGGCGCGTCGGTCCAGCCCTTGTCCTCCTTGCCGAGCGCGGGGGCTGTGGGCGAGGCGGAGATGCTCGAGACGTTGATGCCGCTTGCCGTGTCGCGGCTCAGCTCGATGGTAATGGCCTGCGTGGCAGGCTTCTTGTATTCTCTCTTCTTCATCTGCTTCATTTGACTATAACCTTCTTATTACCTTTAATATATATGCCTCTTGTGGGTCGCTCGACGGGTCTGCCTTGCAGGTCGTAGAGCTTGGCGGAGGGGCTTGCCTCTTCCTTCGGGCTTACGATGGCAGTCTCCCCGCCGGGGAAGCGCAGCGCTGGGCGTGCCTCCGCTTGCGTCTCAGTGCTGGGGAGGCGGAGCAGGCAGTGGTTAGCCGTTAGGGCGATGCCCTCGGTGTCGACGCTGTAGAAGGCGAGGCCGCTCTCCTCAAGGTTCTGCAAGACGTAAGAGCCGACGGGGGCAGTGGCGGAGACGAGCGTGCCGGTGAGCAAGCCCACGGTGTACTCCTCTTGCAGGTTCGTGGGCACGGCGGTGAAGCTGTACTCTCCCTCCGCTCCCTTGATGATATAGGGCGTGTTAGCCTCCAGTTCGCCTCCCTCCAAGGGGTCGAGGGCAAGGGTTGTTGCGTCCTCGAGCCTTGAGCAGGAGAATGCCTCCAGCCCGTCGGGCAGCGTGTGGGCGAAGGGCAGTATGAGCGTGCCGTACTGGGCGGAGCTCATCGACCAGTTCACCGTCACCTCCCCGCTCTCGAACACGGCGATGGCAGTCCTCAGGGCCTCGATGTCCTCGTCCGTAGCGTCCGCACTTAGCTCGCGGGCGATGGCGGCGCTGATGGCTTCGTTAAGGGCGTTGACCTGCTCGGGGCGGGAGGCGTTGGGGCTGTCCTCAAGCGTCGTGGTCTCGAAGAGCTGAAGCTCCGCGGCGTGCCAGAAGCCGTTGTTGCTGGTGGTCTGTGCCTCCCGTAAGCGCAGCGTCGTCACCCCTGGGGGGCAGTAGAAAGCCTTGTGAAGCACCTCTCCCTGATGCCCGTAGGGCAGGCTGAGCGTGGCGAGCGTGAGCTCCGTCTCGTCCTCGTTCTCGTCCTCGTAGAGGCTGTTCACCATAAGCTTCGTCACTATATTGGTGTTGGTGTCGTTGCGTCGTCTTAGCCTCAGCAGCAGCGGTCCGCCGTGCTGGCTGAAGTCCTCGGGCAGCCGCACCTCGATGTACTGTGTGCCGTTCGGCACAGTGCCGTCGTGGTCGTCGGAGTGCCAATAGGTGTCCGCCCTTCCGTCTATAAGGTAATCGAGCGAGCCCTCCTTCAGGCTTGTGTAAGGCGAGGAGAGCTGGCTTGCCTCACGTATAAGGCCGTAGCCAATGGGGTCGTCCGCGCTTGTCCCCTCATCCACCGAGGTCTCGAACAGCCAGCCCTCGTGCAGCGAGAGGTACGCCTGGTTAATCACCTCCAGCAGCCTTTCGTCCTCCTCCTCTTGCTCGTGCGTTATCTGCTCGAGCGTGACAGGGTAGAACCACCAGCGTTTGTGCTCATCCTTAGACTCGCCCCCGCTGCCGTAGAGGTTGATGTGCTGGTTATGCCCGTTATTATCCACCGCAAGCCCCATGTCGTAGAGGTTCAAGCCGAGGTAGTCCGCCCCCTCGTCGGAGAAGACGTAGGCGTTGAACGGCTCCATCTCGTACGAGGTGGAGAGGATGTGCGCCGTCGTGGCGTTGCTCCAGTACCTGCCCGTGCCCCATTGCAGGTAGTAGACACGGCTGTCCTCCTTCTTCTGGGACACAAGGTCGGTGGGGCGGAAGCGAACGAGGAACTGAGGCACGCTGTCCGCCCACGAGCCTACGCCCAGCCTGTAGTCGCTGCCCGCACGCATGATGGGCTGCTCCTCACCAGCGTCGTAGGCGGGGGTCATTCCGTCACGGCTCTGCTTCATAATGTACCAGCGGCCGGTCTCCTTGGGAAGCTCGCTCAGGGCAGAGCCGATGTGGCTGATGCGCAGGTTGGTGAAGTCCACCTTGTCCTCCTCGGGCAGCACCACGTCGGCAAGCTCCACGGGCTGTATCCACCAGCGGTCGTAGAGAGTGTAGACTTCGGGCAGCCCCGTGCCGAGATACCTGAGAGCCTTGGTAGCCCCGTTGTTGTCCACACGAGCGCCCATGTCGAAGAGGTTCAAGCCGAAGAACGTGTGCCCCTCCAGCATTAGGTACATATTGAAGAGGGCAGCCGCCTCCTCCGACGAGGATGTGGTCAGTCCGTCAGTCCAGTAGCGCCCCGTGCCCCACTGCAGGCGGTACACCTTGCTCTCGGGGTACTCCTCGGAGACGGTGTCCACCTGCTCGAAGCGGAGCAGGTACTTGGCGTATTTGCTTGCCATCACGCCCGTCTCGATGTCCATTCCCCTCACGTCTCGCTTCATGAGCAAGCCCTCGCCGTTGTCGTAGGCGGGCGACAGTCCGTCGTGGCGCTGCTTGATGACGTACCATTGGTTGTTAGACACTGGTAGCTCGCCCGTCGAGTCGCCTATGGCCACTATCCTCTTATGGGTGAGCTCCTCCACCGCGTCGTCGGCTCTCGCCTCACGCGCCGTGAGGCAGAGGGCGAGGGCGGCGAATGCTGATAAACATAGTTTTCCCTTTGTCATGATTGTCCTTCTCTGTTAATGGTTGGTTGGTAATCTCTTTGCCCGTCGTCGCGGGTTCTTTGCGGGGGCGAAGGTACTGCCCGGGAAGGGATGCCGCAAGCGTCAGCCCCGAGGCGGGGCGGAAAAAGTTAGTGAGGTGCAGCGGCTGGTATACCTGAGTGGCAGAAACGCCTCTTAGCTACTTGTCGCCGTAAGTCGCTGTGAGTTGTCGGGTGGACTTCACTGGACTCTCCGCAGAGACTTCACTGAGGTCTCTTGGGAGACTTCACTGAGGTCTCTGCGACAAGTCACGGCTAACGCTCGCAAGGAGTAGCCTTGACGTCAAGGGATTCCTATATAAGACTTGGGAAAGCGATTACCCCTTGAGGTAATCGTCGATAAGCCAGCGGGCTATCGAGGCCTCGTCTGGCACGCGGGGCAGGCTGCCCCTCTTGAACCAGCCCCCACTGGAGAGCTCCGAGCGCTGAAGGTGTACCTCTCCCTCGGCGTACTCCGCCGTGAAGCCCACCATCAAGCCGCAGGGGAAGGGCCAGGGCTGCGAGCCGAAGTAGCGGATGCCCCTGACCCGGAGCCTCGTCTCCTCCCACACCTCTCGCTCAACGCACTGCTCGAGGGTCTCGCCTGTCTCCACGAAGCCTGCCACGAGGCCGTAGAAGTCTGTGCGGAAGCTCTTTGCGTGCACGAGCAGTATCTCTTCCCCTCGTGTCACTCTCACGATGATAGCCACGGCGAGCTGGGGCCAAAGCTCCTTGCCGCAGCCCGTGCAGTGCTTGGAGATGGGGCTGCTCCACTGCATAGGCGCACCGCAGCAGCCGCAGAAGCGTGAGTTGCCGTCCCAGTACACGAGCTCTTGGCACTTGCCAGCGAGCTGATACTCGTCGGGGGGAAGCAGGGCGTGCGTTTGCCTGAGCGGGAGCATGCGGTAGCCCTCAAGCCCCGTGGGGGGAGCGTCGAGGCGGTAGACCTCGCACCGCCTCTCGCCCACCTTGAAGGCGGTGACACGGTTCCATGGCTGAAGCCCGACGGGGGGAATGCTTAAGGGGATGCGCCCCTCCTGGGTGAGAAGCACATCCCCTTTGCATAGCAGGAAGTAAAGGGTCATCTACAAGCCGAGCTGCGCCTTGAACTGCTCCACCTTAGCCTGAGCCTTGACGAGCTCGCGGTTGTAGTCCTTGGCGCTCTGCATCTTGCCCTTTATCTCGGTGTAGAACTTAATCTTCGGCTCTGTGCCGCTTGGGCGGACGCTTACCTTGGTGCCGTCCTCGCAGAACCACTGGAGGGCGTTGCTCGTGGCAGGCATATCTATCGGGCTCTGCTTGCCCTCTGCGTCGGTGGCGACGAGGGTCTGGTAGTCCTTCGTCAAGACTACCTTGCTGCCCGCTATCTCCCTTGGGGCTTTCGAGCCACGGAAGTCCGCCATCATCTGCTTAATCTCATCGGCTCCGCTCTTGCCCGGGCGCACCACGTTGATGGTCTTCTCGTAGGAGAAGCCGCACTCCACGTAGATGTCCATCAGCAGGTCGTAGAGCGTCTTGCCGTTGTCCTTAGCCCAAGCGGCTATCTCGCAGATGAGGCAGATGGAGGCGGGAGCGTCCTTGTCCCTGACCTTGTCGTAAGGCAGGAAGCCGAAGCTCTCCTCTCCGCCGCCGATGAACTTCTGCTTCCCCTCGCTGAGGGCAATCTCACGGGCAATCCACTTGAAGCCCGTGTACACGTCCCTAAGCTCCACGCCGTTCTTCTTGGCTATCTCGGCTATCACCTCGGTCGTGACGATGGTCTTCACAAGGAAGTCGGTCGGTTTGAGCTGTCCAAGGGCTATCTTGTTCTTAATGATGTAGTAGCAGAACATCATGCAGGTCTGGTTGCCGTTGATGATGACCCACTCTCCCTCAGGGTTGCGGCAGACGATGGCGAGGCGGTCAGCGTCGGGGTCGCTTGCTATGACGAGGTCGGCGTTCAGCTTAGTGCCGAGCCTCATGCCAAGGGTCATAGCCTCGGCGTTCTCGGGGTTGGGGCTAACCACCGTGCGGAAGTCGCCGTCGATGGTCATCTGCTGCGGCACGACGTTGATGTTCTGGAAGCCCCAGCTGCGCAGGCAGAGGGGAACGATCACCCTGCCCGTGCCGTGCATAGGGCTGTAGACAATGTTGAGGTCTTGCTGCCTGTGGATAACGTCCTGGTCGATGATAGCCTCCTTCACGGCACTCATGTAGTCGTAGTCAAGCTCGCCTCCTATGATGCTTATAAGCTCGGGGTTGCCCTCGAACTTAACGTCCTCTATCTGCACCTTGTTCACCTCGTCGATGATGCCCGTGTCGTGGGGCGCAAGCACCTGCGCGCCGTCCGCCCAGTAAGCCTTGTAGCCGTTGTACTCTCGCGGGTTGTGGCTCGCCGTCACGTTGACCCCTGCCACTGCCCCAAGCTTCCTTATGGCAAAGGATATCTCAGGCGTTGGGCGCAGTCCCTCGAAGAGGTACACCTTCAGCCCGTTGGCACTGAAGATGGCTGCCACGGTCTCGGCGTAGAGCCTGCCGTTGTTGCGGCAGTCATGCCCCACCACCACGCTCTTGCCTCCCTCGGGGTAAGCCTTGTTGATGTAGTTGGCGAAGCCCTGTGTAGCCTTGCCCACCACGTACTTGTTCATTCTGTTGGTGCCTGCGCCCATAACGCCACGCAAGCCGCCCGTGCCGAACTCCAGGCTCTGGTAGAAGGCGTCCACGAGAGCAGCCTTGTCCTCGCTCTCAAGCATAGCCTTCACCTCCGCCTTGGTGTCGTCGTCATAAATCGGCGAAGCAAGCCACTTCCGTGCTTCCGCTTCGCAAGTCTTAATCAATGCGCTGTCCATAATATCTCAGTTTTATTAAGTCATTTCACTATGTATCTGTCTCCTGTCTCAGTCTCAATGCGGTGGCGGAAGCTCTCGGGATAGCCGGGGCGCACGACAGGCAGCTGGTTGCCCCCAGGCGTCTTACGCCACTGCCCGTTCTCGTCCGTCTGCTTCTCCACCATGTCGTTGTACTTCACTATCAGCCTCTGCGCAAGCATCATCCACTGGTCCATCATGTTCTCGCTGTGGCGGTAGGAGTACTCGCTCAGATAGCGCCTTGCCTGCTGCTCGTCCATCCCCTTGGCGTTCTCCTCTATCTCCGCCTGAAGGGCGTTGAGGTCGCCCTCAAGCTTCTCCCTCGTCGCCTTAAGCTCGGGGAAGAGCTGCACGTAGCGGTAGTAAACCATATTGCTGACCCAGTTCTGAAGCCAGTAGGCACTCTTGAACGAGAATGTGAACGTGTCGCCCGTGCCTTGCCTGAAGCACTCGGGCGCTCCCTCGGTGCAGCAGTAGATAGGCACGAGCGGCACCATGTTAGCGTCGTCGTTCGCGAACCAAACTATGCCGCCAATGTAGTCGGGAAGCCAGCGTCTCATCTGCACCACGTACACGCAAGCGGCTTGCTGCGTGCTTATCGGCCGCTCGTTGAAGTACGTCTTCCCCTCGCTCTCCCACGTAAGCGGGGTGGGGCGGTAAGGCATCTCGTAAGGGCCCATCCCTATGTCGCTGGTCAGCTCCATAGGAGTTCCCTCGTAGTGGTCACGCATCATCTCCTTCACGTCCTGCACGCTCAGCTTCTCCTTCGGCTCAACGTAGAGGGGGAACGGGTTAGACATGTCCTCGCCCATAGCGTAACCGAGGTAAGGGGTCATATCCTCTGCCGCCCATTTGTTGAAGAAGCTCCACACCCGCGCCTCGCAGAAGCGAGCCCCGCTGAAGTCAAGCGGGTTGTATGCGTCGGCGAAGCTGAAGTCCTTGTCCTTGCCTTTGTAGTAGCCCCTCGCCTTGGCGAAGCTTATCACGTCCTTGCTGTAGAGGCAGTTCTCCTTGTCTTTAAGCGGGAACTTGTGTATGCGGCTCTGGTTAGCATGCCCGCTTATGCAGTTGTCTGGTATGCGCACAGCCACCCACACGGGAGCTCCGCCGCCAGGTCCCTTGCCAATCATGTCCATTATCCACGCCTCGTCGGGGTCGGCTATGGTGAACGACTCGCCTTCGCTCTGGTATCCGTAACGCTCCACCAAGTCTGCCATCACGCCTATCGCCTCACGGGCTGTGCGGGCTCGCTGCAGGGTCACCTGCATCAGGCTGCCGTAGTCAAGCAGAGCCGTCGTGTCCTCAAGCTCTTCCCTTCCGCCCCACGTCGTCTCCAGTATGGTGAGCTGGTGCTCGTTCGTCAGCCCAATCACGGCGTAAGTGCTGTCCGCTTCGGGTATCTCCCCAAGGTAATTGTTCGTCTCGTAGTGGTAGAGTGGGCGCATCTCGCCTGGCTTGTGCTTTCCTCCAGGCTGCCAGAACAGGTAGCCGTAAGCCCCGTAGTCGTCGCTCGCGTACGTCACAATCACGCTGCCGTCCTTGCTCGCCCCCTTACCCACAATAAGGTTGGTGCAGGCGAAAGCGCCCGAGCAGGCGAACAAGCCTATCGAAATAAATATCTTCCTCATATCCTGTCTTTCCTTTATTTTATTATTAGTTTATCACTCCCCGCCGCCTTGAAGCTCATGTCAAGCCCCTTCACGCTGTGAGTCAACGCCCCGAAAGAGATGAAATCCACCCCTGCCTTTGCGTAAGGCAACATCGTGTCGAACGTTATGCCGCCGCTCGACTCTGTCTCTGCTCTGCCCGCCACTATCTCAACAGCCTTGCGTGTGTCCTCGGGCGTGAAGTTGTCGAACATGATGCGGTCGCAACCTTCCTTGAGAGCTTCTTGCAATTCCTTGAAGTCCCTGACCTCGCACTCTATCTTCAGGTCAAGGTGCTTGCTCTTGCAATACTCCTTGGCCTTCGAGACGGCGTTATGCACGCCCCCGCAGAAGTCTATGTGGTTGTCCTTCAGCAATATCATGTCGAACAAGCCAATCCTGTGGTTCATCCCGCCGCCAATGCGCACCGCCTCCTTCTCAAGCATGCGCATCCCCGGCGTTGTCTTGCGGGTGTCGAGCACATGGGTCTTCGTGCCCGCGTCGAGGAGAGCCTGCTGATACTTATGCGTCATCGTTGCTATCCCACTCATGCGCTGCATTATATTAAGCATAAGTCGCTCCGTCTGAAGCAAGCTCCTCACACGCCCCTTAACGCTCATCACTATGTCTCCCCGCCCGACCTCGCTGCCGTCGTCCTTCAGCACCTCAACGCTCAAGTCCTTGTCGAAGCGGCTGAACACTTCCTTCGCCACCCTCACGCCTGCCAATATGCCGTCTTCCTTGATGAGCAAAAGGCTCTCTCCCGTCTCGCCTTCAGGGATGCAGCAGAGGGTCGTGTGGTCTCCGTCCCCAATGTCCTCGGCGAAAGCCAAGTCGATAAGGCGGTCGTTCAGTTCATCCACGCTGATCATACCTTATATTATATGTTACCGCCACAAAGATACGATAATTTGGTTAACTTTGCACAGACTATGAAGATTTCGTTCATCGCTCACGGCAAGACGGCGGACAAGAGGCTCGACAGCCTCACGCAGGATTATTGCGGCCGTATAAGCCACTACCTGCCTTTTGAGTTCCTCGCTCTGCCTAATCTGCGCAACACTAAAAACCTCACGCGTGAGCGGCAGAGGCAGCAGGAGGGCGAGCAGCTCGGCAGGCAACTCCTCGCGGGCGACCACCTTGTCTTGCTTGACGAGCGGGGCAAGCTGATGCGCAGCCTGGAGTTCGCCCAGTGGCTCGAGCGGAAGATGTCCACCCTTCAGGGCAGGCTTGTCTTCGTCGCGGGCGGTCCTTACGGCTTCAGCGCCGATACCTACAGCAAGGCAAACGAGGAGCTCTCGCTAAGCCTGATGACTTTCTCGCACCAGATGGTGAGGCTCTTCTTCGTCGAACAACTCTACCGCGCCCTCGCCATCCTGAACGGCGAACCTTATCACCACGAATAAGCCTATGCGTAAACTCTTGCTCCTTGTGCTGCTCCTCTGCGCCAACACCCTCGCCCACGCCCAGGCGGACGCTGACGTGAAGGTCGTGGTGGGCGACACGGCTTATACCATATATAAAAGCG